>JAHJGZ010000054.1 GCA_018823795.1 Candidatus Omnitrophota bacterium | reverse complement strand
TTTTTGCAAGTCCTTTGATGATGTGCTATACAGCTTTATATTTTGTATAATCTCGCCATTGGACATGCTAATACCATATAATCGTGATTCAATATAGCACAACCCTATACCGGAATGAGCATTATCATCTTTATGCTGTCGATTATCAGAATGCATTGTAGAAGCAATAAAAAATATATTTGCTCCGCTATATATACAATTTGAAAAAATGTTAAGATTTTTTTCTATGGCATTTAGTTTCGTTCTCCACGCTTCTTTTCCTGTCGCAAGGTCTATCGCAGCTAAAAAATATTCATTTCTTTTTTGTATAGGAAATAACATTTTGCCTTGCCTAATAAAACAATGATTACGATTACCTTTATTGGCACAAGGAATAATCTGTTCACCGTCACCGTTAGTCAAAGGGTACTCCCACCGCTTATAAGATGTTTTATTAACTATTTGGTAACATACTATTTTTTTTAAAGATGCGACAATTAATATATTATTATATATTTTAGCGAAACATTTCCTTTGACAATTAATACGGTTTTTTAGCGCGCTCTTATGAACATCGATGAAATAGATATTGCGTTTACACTGCAATACTATAATTGTATCCTCCAAAAAACATCGTTCGGGATAATCCTCTTTATCCTTGATAAAGACAAGGGGGAAACTTTTGATAAAAGAAAAATTTTTATCATATATAACCATTCTATATAATTCGGTAGAGGCTACAGAGATTATGTATATATGATCACCAAACACATTAATAATTATTGCTTCTCCAAGATCAATCTTTTGCATATGCCCGCAATATCCTGTAATTGGGTTGATTGAATAGAAGGTGCCATTGTGATATATAATCAACTGATTGCCTACAAAATGTATATATTGTTTAATATGTCGAAGATATGATCGACTAATACCATAGTTGCACAAAAAATTATCCGGCTTATTATCTAATAGCTGCCGCTCGGCATTAAACGCAACTCCTTCATTGGCCATACTCCACACAAAAGAACCGTCATAAACGTTTACTGCTATAACATTAGCTGCATCGTTAATAACAAGCACATCATCATATAAGCACGCCTCGATACGATCACTATCAAGCCGATCACCATCTATTTCATCACTCTCAAGAGTAGCGAGAAAAAATATTTTCCTCTTCCAACAGATGGTCCCTGATTCCTTTATACAAAGAAGCTGGTCAAAATTTAACAGCAAAAAAAAGTCGCGAATGTCCTCACCTTTGATTACTTTCACCGGCAATAGTCTCAAGCGCTCCCCCCACACCTCATACGATGCTTTTTCTTCATTGCTTATAAAATTTTTTCTGTGGTAACTACTATTTTTGTTTTTTTGCAACAGAATCATTCCCGACTCAACAAGAAAATAAGCGAATTTTATTTTTATTTTTTTATAATCAATAATTTCTTCGCCATATTTTCCATATAGCATAATGAGAAACTGCTCCCATGAAGGATGGCGCAATCTATCCTTATTGTTGAAAATTATATCGGTAATTTTCGAAAGCGTAATTTTTGAAATTTTGATTTTTTCTGTTAATTTGCCGATCATAACATTCCTGTCCTGATCGGGTATATCTAATTCTAAAATCGTACGGAAGTCGCCTATTATCTCTTTAATTTCTGAAAGGACTATCGAAACATTGTCGTTTGTGGGTTGCACATAAGGCTGAGCAACTATATCCAAACACACTAAATTCTTTCCATCACCTAAAAAAAGAAATCTATCTTTGCCCCCAAGCAACCACCCTTCCGACTGTTTATTAACTTTAATAGCATTAATAATACTCTTGTCTTTTTTATTAAAATAATAAATAATAGCTCCCGCTTTAAACAATAACTCGTCTCTATTCCTATAAAAAACTCCTCGCAAAGCACCTTCTTGCAGAAAGTGCTTTTGAATAATGTTTCCTGAACCAAAATCTTTGATATACAGTACCGGACAGTTGGTCATCTTATTTTTCTTTTGTAGAAATACGCCTTTATTATCCGAAGCTTCTAAAATATAAGCCGTCGTGGAATCAATCGCTATTTCCTTTTCCAATTTCCCTGTGATAACATTTATTATGTATAAATATTCTGACTCACGCGGCTTATAGTAAAGAAAACTGTCGTCTCCCAATTTCAAGAACTGTGTATCATAAGAAATATCATGCTTATCCAAAAACTTACTTCTATATGCGCCTTTCTTCCAATAATCAAATATATTATATTTTTTTGGAATATACTTTCGCACCCAAATAATATTTCCGTTGGTACAATCAATACACGTTATAACTCCATGATTTGTTCCTATTACTATAGTGTGCCCTTGGACCAAAGAAAGAGGAGAAACGGGAGACAAAAATGAAGAAATACCAATACAGGTGCTCCATTGTAATATTCCATTTTCATTATGGAAACTACAAATCCAAAGTTCTCCCCTTGAATTAACAAGCCCGCAGATAAGTGCATTATTCTCTTCACGTAATGTAAAGGTAGATCGG
>JAHJGZ010000053.1 GCA_018823795.1 Candidatus Omnitrophota bacterium | reverse complement strand
GAGAAAATTCGCACGGTTATTATAATACTCTACACAAAAAGGATTGAGTTGTAATGCCCTTTGATACACCTGATCTGCTTTAAGCCATTGGCTGTTTTTTTCTAACGATAGAGCTCTGTTATTGTGCACCTCGGCAACAAACGGAAGAACCACAGTGACTGACAAACTAACATAACTCATTATTAAAATAAAATTAATAAAGATTTTCTTCATCGGTATTTACTTAATTGCTTCGACGAATAGAGAATCGGGCCGGTTATCGATTTTTTCAACATCGGGACACTTTCCTTTTCTATATAAACATCTATCTACAGTTTTAAAGCCTGCTACATGTAAGAGCTTCTTCAGCGATGCTTCGTTATACATCCAATGATGTTGATTCTTTACTCGCGATTGATCAGATTCAAAAAGTGCGGAGCAAAACTCATCAGATTTCATCGGATCGTAATTCTTTATGATGGTATCAAGATCGGGGACTGCAATGCGTATGATACCTTCCTTTTCAAGAATTCGATGTATTTCACTGACACAATGTCGCGCATCATCGTAATATAAATGTTCAAAAAGATGGGAAGCATAGACACACTCACATGCTCCATCTTTGATCGGAAATCTTTTTTTAACGTTCAGGTATTTTACTTTCTTGAATATGCCCTTTTTATGCTGTCTGAAACGTTCTTCTGATATTTTACCTGATCTATACAGAACATAAGGAAGAAACGGAATGTGTGTTATAAAAATATGCGGTGTAATATCTGTGTTTATCCATCCGTCATGTATTTGATCAAAGCAGCCGATATGGATTTTTTTATTTTTTTTATTCATCATGCTACCGCCTATTTTTTTTGAATTGTTCTTTTATTAGCCAATATACAAATAACGTGTTTCCCACTAAATACCGGCGCCAGAGCCTCAACGGTTCAGTAAGTAATCTAAAAAACCATTCCATTCCGATATTTCTCAGCCATAGAGGAGCCTGTTTTTTTACACCTGAATGAAAATCAAAAGCAGCACCAACGCCTATTATTACGGCGGCATTGAGCTTGCTTACGTTTTTTTTCATCCACTTTTCCTGTTTTGGCGATCCGATACCGACCCATACAATATCGGGAGTTGCATTATTAATCATTTCGATTTCCTTGTTTTCTTCCTCGTTCGATAACGATCGAAACGGTGGCGAATAACACCCTGCTATGCGCAAGCCACTAAACATGTTTGTGAATTTCTTTGCCATTTTCTCTGGTACATCTTGTTTCCCCCCGAAAAAAAAATGTGAGTATTTTTTTGTGTTAGTAGCGTTCATAAAATCGACCATTAAATCAGGCCCATATACTCGATCTACCTTTTCGTTAGTCTTGAGACGAATAAGCCACACTAATGGCATACCATCAGGTGTTGCTAAATCAGCTGTGTTAACGATGGTACGCAGCTCATCATCCTGCTTGCATGCAACTATGGTACTCACCGGGCATATACAAACGTAGTGATGTCCGCCGGTCTGTATAAAAGTCTCAATAAGGTTAATAGTCTTTTCCATGGTGAGCACACATATACGAGTCCCTAATATATCAACTTTTGTAATCATAATCTTTTCATCCATCTCGACACGCATTAATCTCTGCCGGTTGCACTGTGGTGGGGCGGGCTGTGGCAATAGCTTTATTAAATATCGTCGTGAGTCTTTCGTAATGCTTGTCTGCTCTATAGGTATCATCGACATACTGCCGGGCATAATTGCTCATTTCAATCATAATCGAATCGTTTTCACACAAATAATCGATCTTCTGAGTTAAATCATCTACATTGCCCGGTTCAAACAATAATCCATTTTTGCCTTCAATGACCAATTCAGGCAATCCACCGATATTTGATACGATAACGGGGGTACCGACCGCAAAGCTTTCAAGTACCGACATGCCGAAGTTTTCATAACATTCTGTCGGAAGGATCGTAAACCGGGCGTTTCTTATGAAGTCGAATCGACTATCCCCCGAAATAAACCCCTTCATGTCGACGTTCGCCATATTGTTCTGGCTTATGTACATCTGTAATTGCGTCTCAAAATCACCCGAACCCATAATAACCAATTTTCGATGCGGCAACTTTTTATATGCTTTTAAAAGCGTCAGTAACCCCTTCTCTGCCGATATCCTGCCCATGTAGACCGCATAATCTCCGGGACGAGTCTTTTGGCTTAATGCATTCATCCGGATACCATTTCCCTCAACAACGATCTTCTCTGCGGGAAAACCACCCTCAATAAGTTTATTTCTGAAAAAATGATTACTCGTAATAAATATATCGATATTTCTTTGAAACGTTTTAAAAACCCTGTGTATTAAAATCGTTAGAGCGTAAAGTATGCTCAATGCATAACTTTTTTTATAACATTTTCTTAAAACACAATTCCATACTCCTCCGCTTTTGCAGCGTTCACAAATCATACCATTGACAAAGAAAAGGCCACTGGGACACAGGAACCTTTGATTTTGAACGAGTTGCACGATTGGTATATTGTTTTTTTTTAGGCAATCATAGACTGAAGGTGATATTAATGGAAAAACATTAGACACTAACGCCACATCTGGTTTATTTTCATCAATTAATTTACTGACTTCACGGCATGTTTTTACAGAATATATTGTTTGATAAAAAAACTTTATCTTTTGCCAAAAGGTATATTGTTTTATTTCATCATTATGCCGCGTATAATATGTTACCGCATGGCCATAGCTCTTGAACAACACTTCTTCATTCTTAAGCACAATATCTTCGCCGCCCGGTGTTTGATAATAGTTGTGAACAAAAAGTATTTTCATATTTTTTTTATGATGACGCTGTTTTAATCATCTTCATGACAAAACGGGTTGCCGGAATTAGCGCACGAAAAAGGGTGTCTGTTTCCTGGACAAATCTTTTTGAAATAAAATTTTCATATCCGCATTCTTTTATGACACGCTTTATTTCACTCATGGTATAGCGATAACACGGTCTATCAATAAACGGTAATTTATGATACTTATTCGATATGTCGATAATACTAAATCCGCCGCTGCCTATAATTCGACGCATTTCATTGAGCAACCGCACGTCATGTTCTCTGCCGTATATCAAGGTATCAATCGCCACTGCAACAGCAATACTGTCCTTTTTTATTGGGAGATTCAGGTGGTCGCATCTGATAAAAACGATATTCTCTATCATCTCCGTTTTGGCTTTGTTATACACATAATTTAAATTATTCACCGATATATCGCAATTAATGACAATATCGAATCTTTTGCAGCTCGGTATGGTAACTAACCCGGCTCCGGCGGAGACATCGCACAATATCCCTTTCGTCTTACCCATAAGTCCGTTAATAATCAAGAGCTCCTTTTTTTTTCGCATCTTATTTTTATGTGTAATACTTTCAAACGCTCCCCATGCAGCCCCTGTTGTTTCCCGCCGGTACTTTTCATTAAACAGTTCTGTGTATGAACGCCAATATCTATTGACAACGGCAGGGTATTTATCATTATAAAGAGACCTTGTGTGCATAGTGCTCGGCATCATTTCAATGATGTCATTGTCGTATACCTTAAAAATGCGACGACAACGAGAGCATTGCACTCCATCGTCGATGACGACAACGTCCGCTCCGTCGTCAGGGCATGCCAATAAAGATACTATTGTAGGTAATTTACTTCGGGTAAGCATGAATATGGTCCCAGGTTTCACCATTTGTCAGTTTATTGAACTCATTTCTTTTGTTCAGCACTGAACACACTTCCTCTAATTCGGCCCATAAATTATATTTCTCTATCTCCCATGAATGGCCCCACAAATGGAAAATGCCTCCATCCGCATCAATTATGCTCAAATACCTTTTTACTAGATGCGTAATAGTACATGGTTTTATAAAAAACGCATTATCAATGAAAGGCTGTAGCATTCCTCTTTTAAGACAATGCCTGATCATTGTATGCCTTGTATGGGTATACAATTGAACGGTCGTATGCATCAACTGCGGATGACCACACCGGGTTTGGAACAGCGTTGTTGTACGCGCAAAGCTATAGCCGGCGTTAATCACTTCATCTATGACCCTTTTGTTGTAGAGCCCCATGGGCAAACAAAAACTTCTTGTTTCCCTCCCTACAATATCGTCGATGTATTTCTTGCCCGTTTTGATCTCATCGCGCAGTACTATTCCATCCAGTTTTGGTAACGGGGCGTGGCTATACGTATGGCCACCGACTTCAAAATCCTGGGCAAGCGCTTGTATTTCACTCTTATGCAAAACCGGGTCGCCCGCGTTTGTTTGGGGTATATAAAACGTCCCGCGTATGTTGTGTTTTTTTAAAACGCCTGCTAGCTTTATGTCTAACGGATGACCATCATCCCAGCTTGTCGTGATAATTTTCATCATAGTATTACGTCACCGATCCTAATAATTTTAAACTACCATCAAGGTTACAATGTTGTAATATTCTTTGGATACTTCGCCTTGCGATGTTGTGTTCCGGATACGATACCGGCACATGCAGCCTCGTTACATTATTAATCCCTGCTTTTCGCATGACCATGAGCAGTGATTTTTCATTAAAAAAATAAAGGTGTGTCGGATTAACATAATTTGGCCAATCAGACCTTTGAAATACGCATCTCAATGAATCGACATTCGGTGTTTGAATATACATATGACTATTTTTATGCATGATATCACAGAGCCGCCGTAATATCTTCCAAGGCTCCACGATATGTTCGATCACTTCGATTAACGTAATAAGATCATAGCCTTGGTTCGCATGGATAACATCATCCAGATCGTTATAGATCGTTCCGTTAAGAGCCTGCGGTATATGCGCTTGCACGGCCGCATATGGCTCAACACCGCTGATAGATAATCCAAATTCCTTTGCAATGGTGAGGACCGACCCGCGGCCGCATCCAACATCAAGCATTGATTTGCCCGCTAAATCGCCGATATTCTCTTTTATGCTTGATAAATATTGACGCGCAAGTACCGGATCGGTATCGCAGTAATCCGATCGTTCAGATTCATTGTAATAATGTTTCTGATACAATTCCCTTAATTCAGCAGCAGTAGGGATGCGCGACACGAACTGCAATGTGCACAGAGGATTTGTGCATTTCATAATATGCCGCTGTCTTGATTTTACATACAGATATTCTTTCGCAACAATGTTGCACACGGGACATTGCTGTATCACTTCTTCCCCCTCTTTCTCTTTACATATTCAAGGCAATGACTGAGCCCGTCGATAAAATTATCTGCCATACTTTCGACTGAAAACAGCGCCGCACTTTTAGAACATCCATCGACTAAGCGGGAATAGCGGACTTTATCTTTTAATATATCTATCACAGCCCGTGAATATCCCTCTACCGTGTCCTCAACAATAAGCCCGTTGATACCATCGTGCAAATAGGCAATCTCCGGACCATGATATGGATAATGTGTCGTTATCATCGGGACTTTTAACGCAAAACTGTCTAAAACCGCAAGTCCGACCGCTCCTGGCATAAGAAAGACATCTGCCAACGCAAAGTATTTTACCTTTTCAACGTTATTTTTCATGCCGACACATTTGATCCAATCACACTCAGACGCGGCATTTTCAATTCTCTGTCTATCGGGCCCATCACCGATACAAATCATCTGAAAGTTCGGTACCGATTTACGAATAGTCAAGCATGCTTTAAGCAAAAAAGGTAACCGTTTTTTATCATACATGCTGCCACAAAATATTCCCACAGGACCCTCTTGAATGGCCAATTGCTCTTTTAATTGTTGTAATTCATCGTCCCTCAGCGCAGACTTGGCTTCAATAACGCCCCGCGTATCGATCGAGTTGTGCATGTTCGTTATTCTGTCTGAGGGAAATCCGGCTTCCTGCACGATAGAAACAGTCATGTCATTGTACGCGAACCACCAGTCCACATGGCATATCAATCTTTTTTTTATCTTCTCTTTTGTGCCGTTCGGATGTTCAGATTGAAAATTTTTTCCGTGTCCCCAATAGGCAAGATTTGGCTTTCCAAACAATAACCGCTTTACAATAAGCACGTAATTAGCTAGGTACTTGTTCCCCTGATCCATGATAATAAGGTCGGCATTTTTTACTCTGCCTAAACACGGTTGCCAACACAATACATTACTGCCGATAGTCCAATATTTATTTTTAATTTTTATACCCCACGGTATATCAAGAGCGTCACGTTTTTCTTTTTCTTCGCGATAACCATCGCCGTATATAATAGTGAGATCGAGCCCTTCCTTCCGAGCCTTCTCTCGGGCTAATTCATAAAAACGCTTACTGTAATGTTTAACCTGTTCAACAATTATCGTGGCATAATACATGTATAATTATTCCTCATCCGTGCTCTTTAAATATGTTGTCGATGACCGTACAGCATGCAACAAAACCCGCAACGTATCACATACATAAAAAAGAGGTATCAAAAGTTTTGGGCAGCATAATAGCGTAAAACGCAACCTATGGTACAGGTTACTCGGCGACTGGAACAACGTCAACTGTGTTATCATTCTTTTCAACCCTGCCTCTCTTGATCGTGACAGCTCAGATTTACCTTCTTTGATATCAGTCACAACAGAATTATAATTAACCACTAACCGGTACCCTTTTTTTTTGGCCCTGATGGAAAATTCATAATCGGCTCCGTAATGAGGTAGCTTTTTCTGGTTATACAATCCAATTTCCTTAAAAACTTTTACCGGAATAAGGGTCCCTCGTCCAGCAAGGGCGTCGACTTCTACGACCGGTGAATGTAACTGCATAAGCTCACCATACGTCAGCCCCTGTCCTCTATATTTAAACTTCGCAGTAATCCAGTTAATTAATATGCCACCACTTATGACGGTATTATCACTGCCCATATTAAGAGAACCAATCAATGCATCGGGGTTATTGTACGCACAATGTAGCAGGCTATGCACATAGATATCGCTAACAGTCACATCATTATTGACGGTTATGACATAGTCACCGTCTTGACAGTTCTGCAACACGTATTCGAGGCATTTATTTGTCGCCTTAGTCCACCATAAATGGCCATTGCCTTTCACTATAACAACATGGGGATATTGAGCTCTAATATCGTCTGCGGTCCCATCGGAGGACCCATCATCACAAACGATTATTTGTATGGTGCCGTACGTTTGCCGCTGTAACGATTCAATGCACCGCAACGTCATCTTTTTTCTGTTATGAACAGGGATGAGAATAAATATAGTGTTCATGACTTCTTAAGTACTTTTTTGAATAATAAAGATAATATAATTACCTTGAGAAGGACAAATCATGTTTAAAATAGTATTTAAAAATTTTAAAAACATAAAATGCAATCTATTTTTTGCGATCTTGTGTAATGCAAAAAAACGCACAATAGAACATTTACAAAAAAGCGATTTTGTTATTTTGACTACCTCTTTGGCATTAAACCGATATACATAGTTGCCCGCCTCTTCAACTTGGTGAGCTATGCCGAGCAATACGGCAATTCGTGCGAAAAAAGAATCGTTCGGTTCGATGACAATAACACCTTTTTTAGATACCCTCAACAGCTCGTACAATCCACATAACGGCTCGCATAAATGATGCAAGCTTGCAGCAACATACGCGTAATCAAACGAACAGTCTTTAAAAGGTAATTTATTAATACTGGCAACGAACCCATCTGTATTGTGAAACGACTTTACAGCAGCCTCTATCGGAACATACGCAATATCACATGCATAAACTTTCGCATCGTACATTTTATTCAAATAATAAATATCGGTCCCGTTTCCACTCCCCGCAACAAAAATTGATGAATGGGTGAGGGTAATGTTATTGCTGTCGAGAATTTTTTTTAGTTTCATAAACGGTATCTTACGAAAGTAATCATGATACACATTACCATCATAAACACGCATATTTTTGTCATTTCTTTTAT
>JAHJGZ010000004.1 GCA_018823795.1 Candidatus Omnitrophota bacterium | reverse complement strand
ATGCTCTTATTGGTATATTTAAACAGTTAGGAATTACAGAAACGTACGGCAAGCTCGCCATAGATGAAATCGGTGGTGGTCGGCCAGCGTCTGGACTTCCTGTCGTTAGTAAGAGGCGGGCCGCTAATCATATACGGAACCTTCATGCGCAGGGTATCACCTTTAATTATTTATTGAATGCGGTCCATTGCAATGGGCAAGAATTTACAAAAACAGGACGGAATGAAATATATAAATTGCTCAGGTGGTTACATGACATGGAAGTCGATATGGTCACTGTATCCATGCCCTATCTTTTACGGTTAATTAAAGATAAATATCCTTCACTGAAAGTATGCGTGTCGACTAATGCAGGCGTTCAATCGGTAGGGCATGCAAAATTTTGGGAACGTATCGGCGCTGATGAGATTACCCTGTCGCACGTATTCGTGAATAGAAATTTTGTTCAGTTAAAGTTAATAAGAGAGGCCGTGTCGTGTCCCATACGTCTCATTGCAAATATCGCATGTATGTCTCAGTGTCCGCTTTTTAATAGTCATACAATATGGGATACCTATGCATCACAGAAAAGTTCTTGTGGAAGAGCGGGACTTTTTATGTGTTATTATATTATTTATTGCCGCTATATGAGACTTATCAATCCGAGTGAATTTATACGATCACCATGGATTAGACCGGAAGATGTGTCAGAGTATGAGAAGCGCGGAATAGATAAAATAAAGCTAGTGGATAGAAAGTGTTCAACAGAGAATATAGCGAATATAACGACAGCCTATCATAACAGAAGGTATAAAGGGAATTTAATCGATTTGTTACCTCATCTGCATGGGAAATCACCTCTGACCCTTAAGAATATTTTTACAAAAATGAGGTATATCATACACCCCTATGAAACACCCTTATCCAGCGAGTACGAATTTATTCGATTGTTTCACGATATGGATGTGTATATTGATAATACCAAGTTGAATAATTTTATTAAAAAATTTATTGATGAAGACTGTTCTCAGAAGGATTGTGAGGATTGTAAGTATTGTGATGGGGTGGCAGATGATGTTGTTGTGTTCGATAAAGATAAGATAGAAAGGGCACGAGAGAAATATAAGCATTTTTTAGATAATTTTATCCAAGGGCGTTATTAGTAAACAGTGTACGATAATGAGAGTATATATGTTATACTAGTACAAAAAAAAGAATCAAGAATTGTGATTATGGATATGAATGAGCATAAGAAGTTGGAAAACTATCTTGTGATCTAACAAAGGAGGTAGCTATGAAAAGAAAATGTAGATGGTGTTGGGTTTCCGTCATTATACTATTACTGTTTAGTGGGTGTGCCCCCAAAAAACCGGCAGTTTTTACTGAGTATTTTCCTGCTACGCCTGGCCAAGAATGGATATATGATTCCATGTCACAGCTGTTTGGGGCAGCTCCTGTAAATACAAAAATTGCTTTTCATGAAGGAAAAACATTTGGTTATTATAATGAGGAGGGGGTTTATACTTTAGTGGTTGACACAGACGGAATAAAAATTGTGAAAAGAGGGGAAATGGAAAGAGGTCTCATGGAACTTACCTTTGAACCACCAATCTTGCTATTACCTTCAGAGCTTGTGAAAAACAAACGCGTGGAGCTGTCTGGTACTATTGTAGCGAAGAATAAAGATGGTAAGATTATCAAGGGGACCTATAGTGGGTATGTAAAGATACTGAACATCAATAAAACAGTAAGCACTCGGAGACGGAAGTTTACAGATTGCTTACAGATTGAGAGAAGCCATTATTTCAATGTGAAAGATATATATATTGAAAAATATGTTATAACCGAGGAGTATAAAGCTGGGGTTGGTTTAGTGAGAGAAAAAAGTGAACGTTACGAAGAAGGCAATGGAGAAGTAATCTTAGATGATGAGGTAATTCAGACTCTGGTAACATATGACGGTTAAGCGAACCCCAGTGCGTCATTTACTGTCACGTTACCGCAATTATTACGTTCTAAGACGTTTCATCGCTTATGACTGTATTGTATTTTTAGCAGACCACATTAAAAGTCATTGCTAATTTCTGTTTTGCCACAAATTGTAATAACCTGTTCTTCTATGTATTACTTTCCCCACATCTTGCACCTCCTTTAGGTTTGTTGTATTATGTTACATTATGGAACAAAGTATACGTGTTTCTATTATTATCCCCACGCTTAATAGAGCATCACAATTAACTACATGCATACGCTCCCTTAACATACTGTCGTTTACAGAGAAGGAAATCATCATCATAGACGATGGCAGTACCGATGAAACATTTGCGATAGTGAGGGAGCTATTTCCGAGCCTGAGATATATTCGCCACATACAAACCCACGGGGCAAGTGCGTCAAGAAATGAAGGCGCAAGGAACGCACGCGGTGAATATCTATGGTTTCTCGACTCAGACTCTGTTGTAGAATCAAGCACGTGTTTAGAATTGATGATACGCATTATTGAACAGGAAGCTTGTATTGGCAGTATCGGAGGTGAATATACCTGTACTGACAACGGCAAAAAAGTGCTGCGCAAAGCAACAGTATGTAGTAATGGTGAAACACTAACACAATCTTTGGAAGAAAATAACGCGTATTTAGAAGAATGTGACTATGTTGCTACATGTAATTGTTTTATGCGTAAAGAACTTTTTGTCGATATCGGCGGTTTTGATCCGGTATACAGAATTTTTAAGGAAGATTGTGAACTGGGGTATCAGATTAGGAAGAAGAAGTTGCGAAATATTGTGGATATGCGGACAGCTGTATTACATAATATTATTGTAGAAACAAGGAAAGGGAGTTTACATAACCTTATAAAAAACAGAGTTCGTTTTGTGTTTAAAAATTTTCCGATCAAACAGATTCTGCTTCTCCCTTTTAGTGAGGTTGCATATATTGTAAAAGGAAATTACAATGCAAAACTTATGCATAATAATGTGATGGCAACAAAACATATATCCCCATTGGTTCGAAGGTGGATTAAAGGAAATACGTATAAACGATATATCGGCGTACTATGGGTAGGGGTGATGTATTTCTGGTACCTTATGTGTGCGTATATAATAAATATTGTGTTGTTACCAGCGACTATCGTTGCACGATTTCAAAAAAGTTATCTTTCTTAATCTTTCTTTACATTAACGAGGTGTACGTTGATTCTATTCGACACCATGAGTATAAGTATGTTAGGATACTTTGACAATACAAGGGGATAGAATCGTTATTAATAACAAAAGTGTTGTATGTATGTGCTGATTCTATTGGACAATATGAGCATAAATATGTTAGGCTACTAAGTAGAAGGGATACAGATAATCTGCATTGTGTTCTAACTATAAGAGGGTGAATATAAAATTTTTTTTGGATGGTATTGGGTTTTCAATGTAACCGAGGAGTATAAAGATGGGGTTGGTTTAGTAAAAATGTCTGGTACCTATTTTGAGGACGGAAAGGAAAGAGAAGTGTTAAATGTAGATTTTGATCAGATTTTGGTGACAAATTTTAGGGGGGGGGAATGCTGTGTCATATGCCGTTTTTTCGGTCTCTATTATGATTGATAAACAGGAAACTTTGAAATGTGATTAGATAGCGATTGGGAGGTAGATATGATTCCACGGCGTACCTTTATTAAAACAATACTGACCTTTTTAGTGGCACTTTTTTGCTTTCCGCGGCGCGCATTGAGTGTTTCATCGGGGCAGGGTAAAAAAACAACGATTGCTGTTGCTCTGGACACAGATAAAAAGAAAGTCCTCCGTGCGGCGCTTGATGCTCTGGGGGGAATAGAACGGTGGGTTAAGAAAGGAATGCATGTTGTCATAAAACCAAACGTAGCGTGGGCACGGACACCTGATGAAGCGGCAAATGTTCATCCTTACCTTGTACATCACCTTATTAAGTTCTGTTACGAAGCAGGGGCACGTTCTGTCGATGTTGTAGAATTTCCGTGCGATAATTATAAAAGCGCTTTTGGGATAAGTGAAGTTGCCGATGCTGTCGAACGAGCTGGAACACGTATGCGGACACTATCTTATGCTGATAAAAGAGATTTTGTAACTATTCCTGTACCACAAGGAAAAATTCTGAAAGAAGTCGACATTGCACGGTGCGTTTTAGATGCGGATCTTTTTATTAACATGCCCGTAGCTAAGTCGCATGAGGCAGCAACCTTGACTATGGGGTTGAAGAATCAAATGGGCACTATATATAATTGCGAGTATTTCCATGTGCATGGATTGCATCAGTGTATTGCCGATCTCAGTACCGTTCTTCATCCCGGTCTTATTGTCGTTGATGCGACCCGGTTGTTGCTGACGAATGGACCTAAAGGGCCTGGTGAGGTCCGCGTTGAAAATAAAGTCATTGTGGGGACTGATCTCGTTGCTGTCGATGCGTTTACTGCAACGCTGTTTGGCTATACAGGAAACGATATCGGACATGTTAAAATGGCGTATGATCATGGTGTGGGAGAAATAGATCTAAAACGCGTGGATATTAAAAAAATAAATTGTTAATGTGCTCAACGGTTCCATTGTTGTATGGTTGTGTTGCTCAGGGAAAAATAGATAGCTACTTGTTAACTAATGCAACAATTTAAAGATAATATTATTTTGTATGTTCAAAGGGCGCATTGTCCAATTTATTTCTTTTGTTTTCTTTCTTTTTTTTATCAGTCGTGTTTTTTTTTGAAGAATCTGCTGGCATTATTACCGCGTTCAGCCCCGTCATGCATATCAGAAATTACGGAACATTGAAAAATACATGTCAAATATGAACAAAAAGTACCGTAACGTAACAAAGGCTATCGGCATAATCGTAAAGTGTATTGTTGCATTTCTTGTAATATGGGACATTCCTGCGGCATTTGGAACGAATAACACTGAAAAAAATTTTTCCTCTAAAACATTTCCTAAATTATTTTCTTTCCTAAGTAGAAAACATAATTCTAAAAAAGAAGCAATGCAATCTCATTTAACGCAGGTTGCCATCGTAAGAGGGTTTGATTTATATGAGATGACGAAGGAAGCGATCAACAGAATAGGCGGCATGCAGTCGATTGTGCATTCCAAGGACAAGGTATTTATAAAACCTAATTATATTACCGGTGGACTTGATGGTCATGATCCTGTTACCGCAGGGGAAATAGCACATCCGGCTGTAGTAGCAGCAGTAGCTGAAGAGTGTGTTAAGGCAGGAGCAAGAGAAGTGATTATTGGTGAGTGGGTTGAAAGACCGCTTAAGATAAATTTTGGTGGGAAAGAAGGGAAAGAAGGTGCTCAAATTCAAAAACATATTGATACACTAAATAAGAAATATGGCAATAAGATTTACTTAATAAATTTGATGGAACATACAAGTTATTTTCAATTTGTCCCCTCTAAAACAGCGTTACGCTATTTAGCCATTCCGAATATTGTTGCAGAAGCGGATGTGATTATTTCTATCCCTTCATTAAAAACCCATCATAAGCCGTGTCCCGTGAGTTTAGGTATGAAAAATTTTATGGGAATTATGCCGTCTGTTCTTTATGGAGAACCGAGATATAAACTTCATGAAGCTGGAGTGCATCAGGTAATCGTTGATATTAACAAAGCGTTACAACCTGATTTGGTAGTTATTGATGGTAGTTTTGGCATGGAGAGTAGGGGGGCGTCATTGTATTTAGGTGGAAAACCTGTCGATGTGAGCAGTCGGATCGGCGGCTTTGTTGTAATTGCAGGTACTGATCCTGTTGCAACGGATGCAACCGCTACCCGCCTCATTACTAAATCATGGAGTCCGGTGCCGAAAAATTTAGATTTGGGTGTTCCTTGGTACGTTCATCATTTACGAATGGCACAGGAGCAGGGTCTCGGAGTTTTGAATAAAACGCAGATTGCTATCGAAGGTGATCAGCTAGAAACTTTACTGATGAATTGGGAGCCGTCAGATGATAACGTGTATCCGGAAATGCCGAATAAAAAAAAGTTATAAGACAATTTTAAGAATTAGTATTTGGGGAGTAGCTCTCGTTGCTTTACTTCTCACAACATCAATTAGTCATGCTGCTACCGTCATCAGTGCTCAGTCAGCTAGGGGAGAGTGGATAAAAGGGGATATTGCACAACGGGAAGCCATATTTATCGACAAAACGGGATGTGTGTCTGAAGTTAGTTTCAATGTTCCCCGGCCAGGGAAGTACCAGTTATTTACGTACCTCTATCACAATTGGCGAAAAAGTTTTCCCTGTATCTATGTAAAAATCATTGATTCAAAAGGGAAAACACATTTTGGATATCATAAAATTGAAAACATTTGGTATCTAGAACAGGAGAAAATTGGACGATGGTTTTTTGTTTCTTTGATGAACAATACCTATCTTGATCTTCCCGCAGGACCGTTGCAGGTAAAATTTTGGATAGAAGGGCAAAAAACAGCATGGGAAAAGGATGTGGTTCCAATAGAAGATATAGTTGCAGTAGAAAGTTTTTTTCTTAGTCCTATAGTGAAGACAGACGGAGATAGATTTTTACCATGGATGAGCTATCCTGAAGTAGGAAGTGGTGATTGGGATCGCATTAATCATCATTCAAAATATGGGACCGATTTAATTACAACACACACCATAAATGCGATATTTACGTATCAGATACAGGTGCCAGTCGCTGGCTATTATCATGGAGTTTTATCAGTGTTATCACCTGAGGGTAGTATTGTGCAAATTACCATAAAAAAAGGGTTCAAAAAACATAGCATACCTCTTACGTTGAGGCGTAAAGAAGAGTGGCAGTTAGTAGACGCAAAACCGTTATATTTGAAAGAAGGGACGTATGACGTAACATTCAAAAATTTACATACAAATAAGATAATGATAGATTATTTCTTTTTATTTCCAATAGCTGATGATCATGAGCAGCACTAAAAAATGAAATTAGATACTATTTTTAATCGCAAACTGTTGCTTGTGGTGATTATTCTTTGCATTGGCGCTACGCTACGCTTTTATAAATTAAATTTTAGAAGTTTTTGGTATGACGAATCATCAAAATTATGCTCTGCCATCTGTCAATATACTGTTCCTGAGCTCATTCACCATCGCAATATTGCACAGCCGTTATAGATAATTATTTAAATCAACAAAGGTGGGTGCAAGAGAAAAAAATACTTTATGAATAACCCTGTAGCTCGACTGCATATATACAAAAAGTAAAGAAAGCAGTGTTTGTGATGAGTAAAAAAGCAAAAATTGTCATTATCTTAGCGGGTATTATCTTATTTCATCTTATGAGTAATTATATATGGTTACAGAATGATACTACCTACTTGATACATGATTCGCATCATCATTTTTTATTTAGTTATACTGTTTACGATGTGATGAAAGAAGGCATGTCTCCTTTGTTTAATGATAACTTACGGTTTTTTCAGCAACGTCGTTGGCACGGTGTCTTTGTGCAATATTGTACGGCGCCGTTTTATTTTCTCTTTGGAGCAGATCAGGATAGTGGCGTCATGATTAATAGCACTATCTTTTTTGTTATCCTCATTTTGTCAACCTATGGAATAGGAAAGACATTTTCGAATGAGCAGGGGGGAGTGTTGTCTGCGTTTATGGTAAGCATGTATCCACTTATATTTAATCATCTAAAAGTATACATGCTTGATTTGCCATTAACATCTATGGTGGCTTTAAGTGTCTATTTACTGATGCGGACCGATAATTTTTCTAAAAGAGTAATGTGTCTTTTGTTTGCTATTTCGTTCGCATTTGGAATACTTACAAAAGTTAATTGTTTGCTATTTGTCGGAGGTCCCTTGTTGTATGTGTTGTTACAATTATTTTTAAGCAAACAGTATCGCAATAATAGAGTTTACAAGAACCTTTTTATATGCGTATTGCTTGTAAGTTTGTTATCATTTTCTTTTTTGTTTTTTAAATGGAAAGATGTTCTCTCACGGATATATGGATCCTCATGGTTAAACTTGGCATATTTTCCGTATCGCTCATTAACGGAAGGAATTTTTGCTCAATGTGCACGCGCATTACAATTTATCGGATGGAGCATTGCAGAGCTTAGTAATTACAGTGTATCCGTTTTCTTTTTCATTATTTTTTTGTATAGCTTGATCAATCGCGGCAAAGCAAAACATATGCATGATATAATTTTGTTCATATGGATACTATTACCGTTGGCGGTATTGGCAATTGTATTTCGTTACCCTAATGATGCTCGATATCTGATGCCCATTCTTCCACCTATTGCAATTATATCAGCACGGGGGATTGTCAATATTAAGCAAACATTACTACGGATGGTCGTTCTCTCTCTTGTCGTAGTGTTTGGATGTATTCAATATTTTGCTATATCGTTTGGGATACCCTTAAAATCGGATAATAAGCAAATTGAATCATTGCGCCACATACTGTCTATCTTTAATGGTTCCCTAAGCGGTATCGTCCTCATGCCATATCAAATCCCGATAGTTTATCGAAACGATCAGGATAATTTTTCATATCCTATAGATAGAAAATGGCCATACAAAAGGATAATTGAGACCATATCAAAAAATAAAACGAAATCAAATGAATTGAAATATATTTTTTTTGTAGATATTATTCCTGAAATCTACGACCCATTAAACTACCTATTTGAAAAAGATAGATTGCCTTTTGGTGTCAGGTACAATTCAATAGCTGAAGAGTTCAACTATGAAGGCCGAAAGACAAGGATCGATGATATTAATAAATACGCTTATGTTGCATTACTGGACAAGCCGGACAAAGAAAATATCGATTCCTTTATTCGAGAATTAATTACTACGCAACGAAACGTTATTTTTAATAATCGAGATGGCCGTTGGAAACAAATCGATGCCATTGATTTTCATGAGGATAATAAACTTTATATATTTAAAAATAACAGTAATCTATAATTATAAAATTAAACATCGAAAATAATATAATTATGTAGTTTATTTAAAGCACTCCATTATGGTTAGTCAATCGTTTAATGTTTATTCAACGGGATTTGGTGTTTTGCAACTTTTTATCATTGCTTCTTTGGGGTTCTTTTTTTTTAAAAAAAAAATAATCAAAAAAGAAGGGTGTCGTCTGCTCAGCAGCCTATTGCTGTGGATCTTTTTTCCTGCTTTGATTTTTTCAAGAATAACCGAAACGTTTGATCCCACGACGTATCCGTGGTGGTGGCTCTTACCGTGTTGTGCTATTGTTATGTCGTTTTGTGGAATGTTTATTGGTCTTGTCATTTCTACGATGTTACCTCAAAATAATTTTAAGCGAGAATTTATCCTCTCAAGTGGCTTTCAAAATTGTGGATACCTTCCTATGGCATTGATTACATTTATCTATTCAGGAATGCTGTGCGATACCATACTTGCACATATCATCCTCTTTGTTACTGGATTTAATATTTGCATTTGGATGTTTGCTCCAGCATTTCTGTCACAAAATGATAAAAAATCGTTCATCATTTCCGGAATTTTCCGTCCTCCTGTAATAAGCGTTATTGTCTCTATTCTATTGGTATTAGTCTTTGGAAAGGGGTGTGTGTCTGAATCAATACTATTTCCGATGAGAATAATTGGTAACTGTAGTTTTACACTGGGATTACTATTGCTTGGTGCACAGCTTGCTCAATATCGCGGATATAATATACACAATTCTATTATGACAACAGGGTGTCT
>JAHJGZ010000052.1 GCA_018823795.1 Candidatus Omnitrophota bacterium | reverse complement strand
ACCACATATCCGATAATTATTCCGGTAATTATGGAGCTTTCGGTAATCTTAAACGACTTTGTTTTACCATATAAAATAAGTGCTTCAATGAGAGCTGCTGCAAATACAGCAATTGCACAAGCTCCCAGAAACGAATAATCCTTTTCTTTTACAGCAAAAGCCAATACAACAACTGTTAAATAGATAATAAGTTGTGTTTTTATGGATTTTAAATTAATCATTTTTCAAAATTAATGCGTATGTTCTTCGTGCATATGCCCATCCGTATCCGTAGAATCGCCTTTCAGTTCTTCTTCAACTTTTTTTATGTATTTCTCCGGGTCATTTTTAAACTCATCAATACATGCTGCACAACAGAAATTATAGATTTTCCCTTCATACTCATAGGTCGCTTTTAAATCTTGGTTTATCTTTTCTCCGGAAACAGGACAAATCTTATTACCGATATTTACAGCTTCGGATCCCATATGCTGTTCGTTTTCTTCTGTTGCAGCGGTCTGAAGTTCTGCTGTGTAACCAATGGAACCAAAATATACCGCAAGCATCATAATTGCTATGAACATTGTCGGTATTCTCATTTCAACTACCTCCTTCTTTAAGTTATTAATTTTCCCGCAATCTGGCTCACTCTTTTGCCTAACTCCTGTGCAATTTTTAAATCAATTTCTGTCGGAGGCTGTTCTGCCATAGCTCCCACAACGGCTGTCGGGCCGTAGGGAGTCCCTCCACTTTTGGTTTCTATCAACTCTTTTATACTGTAGGGAACGCCTACTATTAATGCTCCGTGGTGTAGTAAGGTAAACATCATTGAAACAAGGGTTGTCTCCTGGCCGCCATGTAAAGATGCCGTGCAACAAAATACACCTGTTGGTTTACCGATCAATGCGCCTTTTAGCCAGAGCCCGCCTGTCTGGTCTAAGAAGTTCCTTAGCTGCGAACACATATTCCCAAATCGTGTAGGTGAACCCAGAATGAGGCCGTCAAATTCTGCCAACTCCTCTACTTTGGCAACGGTAACCTCTTTCTGCGCTTCTTTGGCCTTCTTAATCCGCTCGTCAGAATCAATTGTTCCTTTAGGCAATAATTCCGGTACTGTTCGTAATACAGCTTGGCCTTCAGCTTCTTTTATCCCCTGACAGACTGCTTGCGCCATTCGAAATGTATTGCCAGTCATACTGTAATACAAAACTCCTATGTTTGGCTTCATAAAATAATCCTCCGTTTTCTTAGCCTACTTCTTCAAACTGATCTTTATTTACACCGCATTCCGGGCATTTCCAGTCATCGGGCAAATCTTTGAAGAACGTTCCCGGTTTTATCCCATTGTCAGGATCGCCTTTTTCAGGATCATAAATATAACCACAGACCTTACAGCGATATTTTCCGGACCTTTTAGTCTGCCCGCCTGGTTCTTTTTTAATTCTTTCTGCGCCACCGGGTTTCACCTGCTCCCCTTCAGTATTAAAGCCTAGTTTCACACCTACCTGCCAATACGCCACATCATTATTTTCTATCGCTCCCCGTATTTCCGTCACCTCGAACCATCTGGATTTATCGAGTGACTCGGAGGCCTTGGAAAGTGCGTTTTTAACCGCTTCTTCAATAGTGGCTTTAGATGAACCGACTAGTTCAATTATTTTATATGTATGCTCACTCATATAAACTCCTTCCCTTTTATACCGCTTTTGCTAATACCTTTTCTATATTTGAATCAATGTCTACGGCATCCTTCTTGGAAGCCGAGAGTCTTTCTTCAAAAGTCGTGGCTGCTTTCTTGTAAAGTACGCCAAGCTCAATCTTGGAATCAGCGTGATAATTCCATTCCTTTATTTTATTAAGCGCCCCGCCATAATCTCCCGCGTCATGATCTTTTAGTTCATATACTCGTTTATCGTAGTACTCATACATATTATAGAAAGTAACGCAAACTTGGAGCACATCTACTAAAGCAAAGCCCTTATGGTTTATCGCTTCCTTAAATATTTTCTTGAGCTGTTCTATTCCATGTGAAAAACCTCTGGCAAGAAAAGTCGCGCCGCTTGCCAGCATAAGTTCAAGGGGATTTATAGGCGGCTCTATACTTCCTTTCGGTGTTGAGCGACCCTTAAACCCGAGAGGAGAAGTAGGCGTATATTGACCTGTGGTAAGACCATATACACGGTTATTATGTATAATCATAGTGACGTCTATATTTCTTTTAGCGGCAAAGATAAGATGCTCAATCCCTTCTCCGTAAGCATCGCCGTCACCCGCGAAAGCTATTACCTTTAAAGTTGGATTTGCAAGTTTGATTCCTTCGGCCACCGGTGTAGCCCTTCCATGGATTGAATAGAAGCTATTCACATTGATGTAATCAACAATTTTGGCATGACAGCCGATTCCGGAAACCAGTACCACATTCTCTAAAGGCGTTCCTTCATCCTGTATGCTCTTTAGAACCGCCTTTATGGAATTAAGAATCGCGAAATTTCCACATCCCGGACACCATGTGTTTTTAGCGTTAGTTTCTAAGTTCTGGGAAGTCATGCTATCACTTCTTTTACCTTCTCTTCTAATCTTTCAATGCTGAATGGCCTGCCGTCATATTTCAGAACTTTCTCATCAACGCTAATACCATAATTATTAACGAGTCTCGCAAGCTGGCCCGTTGCGTTGCTTTCTACTGAAATAAGCTTTTTTACTCCTGATAGAGCCTGCTGAAATTGTTTGATTGGGAAAGGATTAAGAATAATCGGCTGAATCACCTTTACTCCAAGCTTCTTTCCAATCTCAACGCAAACTCCCTTATTAGAGCCCCAGCAAAGTAGTGCAATATCTTTAGTCTGACCTTCATACACATTTACGGCCTTGATCTCTTCCAAATTCTCTCTTAGAAATTTTTCTTTGCGCAGGCGTTTTTCCTGCATTCGCGTGGTCTCGCCCGGTTCTTCTGTTGTTATGCCAAATTCGTCATGCTCATAGCTGTTTACCTTAATTATTTCATTCTTAAGAGGGGCAAAAGCTAAAGGCGAAACACCGTTTTCTGTAACCGAATATCTTTTATATGGAGACTTTCTATCCCACATATAGGGCTTTTCTTCCGGCAGTTGGTCTATTGTTTTTGTATCAAAATTAAAAACACTCTCACCCATATCTTTATCGGAAAGAATGATGCCGGGAATCTGATATTTCCAACTCATATTCATAGAAATTGCTGACCAGTAATAAGCCTCTTCTGCATCCCCTGGTGCAACAATAAAACGTACAAACTCGCCTTGACCGGCATTTAAGGCAAAATGCAAATCTGTCTGTGATGAATACGTAGGAAGGCCAGTTGAAGGACCGGGTCTCTGGCCAAGAACTATTACAATGGGCAGCTCAGCCATTCCGGATAAGCTTAAGCCTTCAGTCATCAAACAAAATCCGCCTCCAGATGTACCGACTGCTGCACGTTTGCCTGAATAGGCATAACCCAAGGCCATCAATATCACACCTATTTCGCTCTCCGGATGAATTACACCAAGCCCAAAATCATCCGCTAAGCCTGCAAGATAATGCAATATCGGAGAACTGGGAGTCATCGGATAAGAAACATAGGTATTTAGACCTCCTTTGATAAGACCCAGCGCAATTGCCTGATTGCCGGTAAGCAATGGCAGACTTTCCTGTTTAAAGGAATCTATCTTTGTTAATTCTTTTGCTTCTCTAAATCCACGTTGTGCTACTTTTAGATTGAGCTCTATACCTTTGGTAAATTCTTTTTTCAGGACATCTTCTAAAATACTGAAGTCTATGCCGATAGCTTTCGCCAGTGCGCCAAGCATACAGGTATTACGCATAATCTCCGGCGCATTCTCTTCCTTAAGGAACTTACTCAATGGCAGGCCGAGACAACAAACACCGGATATCGCCTCAGTTTGTTCGGAATCATAAATACACATGCAATCATGTTTGAGCCTATCTTTATGTAAATCGAGCGTCTCCTTATTTAATGCTAAGACAAAATCGACCTTATCGTTGTGAGCGGCTATTCTCGTTTTGGAAGCGCGAATGATAGAAAAGGTATGACCTCCTCTAATAAGAGAAGGATAATCCCGGTATATATAAATACGGTATCCAGCTTATTTAAAAGACGGCCCAGAACTGCGCCAGAACGGTCAATCCCAAAACCGGCTTTGCCACCTATAAGTAATGATATCTCATCCATGTTATATTCTTTCTTCCATCCGCTCTACTATTTGACGGTATTTCTTATGAATCAAAGTTTTGTCAAATTCCCAGAATTCTTCAAGCATATCGTCTTTTTCCTTACTACTAAAATAGTCCATGCAAGGAAGAAAAAAGTGTTTATCCTCCTTTTCAATATGCTTTGGATAAAATTCTACTAAGGCTTTGAGGCGATTTAACGCATCAATCTTTGCTTTTTTATCGCCTTTTTCGTATCTGTCTCTCGCTTCAAGTAACTCCTTTAGCGTTTTTCTCCCGTATTTGTGCTCGGCGATAAGCTGATTCATTATCTCAGAGTGCTCTTTTGAAAGTTCTTTTTTGCCAAGATCCCTGAAAAGAATGTCCTCTTCCTTCCCATGATGGCACTGGTCTGCATATGTCTTGATAAAATCTGCCGCTTCCTGAATAAAAAAAGTGTTAAGCTCTTTGCCCGAAGTCAAATCCTCCGTTTCCTTCTTAATTACAGCTATCATCCGTTCTATCAGCCTATGTTCTTTCATTAAAGGCCCTGCAGGCATAATACTACCTTGTGATTTCTGCATATTCACCGCCTCTTAGATATGGGAATATCAAATTTTTTATTTTTTGCTCGTTTTCTTTGACTTGGAGCGTGCCCCTTTTCTCATCGGCTTTCCGCAGCACCAAATTGTCTTGGCGGATGCGCCGCAGCAATCAACTATTACTTCCCTGCCACAGGGAATGCATACTAATCTTGAGCCCTTCTTCAAATTTATCTTTGCCATTTTACGCCTCCGTTTTTCTATGTAATTTTCCCCTATTTACCCAGCGCCTGCTCCAGATCCATAGCGTGCTCCTGCTCTACAGCAAGAATGTTTCTCAACTGCTGGGCTAAATGATAAAGATTCAGCTCTTCGGCCTGCTTTATTCGCACAATGTACCTGGCTATAGCATCATTCTCTCCCTCTAAATCCTGCTTCAGCATAGTTTCGTTTTGCTTAGAGGTCTTGGGGGTGGGCATATCTACCGTTGGAAAACCACCCAGATAGTCTATCTGAGCTGCAATTGTTGTGGCATGCGCAAGTTCCTCCTGCGCATGAATGATCAGCTCCTTCTGGATGCTCTGATACATTGCCCCTTTCAGAACCCCTTGATGCTGGGTATATTGCACACACGCAGTATATTCAAGCGCCAAATCCTTATTCAAGAGCTCTATCAGTTTCTCTTTTGTTATCTTTTCCATTTTTTTAACACCTCCTTTATTATCCCCATTTTCCCTTACTTACATGTACCTCTATCTCCGCTCTTATGAACTGCGAGAGAAGTTTTGCCTCGTCCCTGGCTCTGGCAAATATAGCAACGCAGGCAGGATCAAGATTATCATTAATTCCGGCCTCGGCAATTGAATGAACCTGATCGAGAACTGTCATAAGCCCCACGTGAAGCTGGTTTGAGCATCTTGACTTATCGACAAGTTTTGCCTTGTCATCCGTAAGTTTCGCAAATTTCTCTTTCGGTGCGCCGCAACGAGGGCATTTCTCCGGAGCCTCATCTCCGTCAAAAATATAATTACACACACTGCATTTGAATTTCGCCATCTTCCCGCCTCCTTTACTTATTTCTTTTTCATTGGCTGTCCGCAACAACTTTTTACTTCTTCACCCTCTTTAACTTCTCGAATTTCTTCTTTTCCACAAGCAACGCATACGTAAGTCGCCTTCTTTTCCTTTTTTGGCTCACAACTACTGCATCCCATCGTTATCACCTCCCTTCAAAAGTAATAGAACTAATCAAATCCAACAGGGATTTGTCATCAAATGGTTTCTGCAGAAAACCTTCCGCCCCGCCTTCCATTGCACGTTCACGGTCACCTGCCTGCGCGTGGGCGGTAATAAAAATAATCTGCAAGTTTGAATGCAAGGCGCTTAGTTTTTTCTGCACTTGGAATCCGTCTATGTCAGGCATACGAATGTCTAAAATCAAAATGCCTTGGGTATCCGGCGGGACAGAATCCAAGAAACTTTGAGCCGAATTAAATGTTTCAATAGTATACCCGGCGGATTTCATAAGACGGCTGAGCGCTCTACGCACAGACTCATCGTCATCAACTAAATAGATTTTCGGCTTGATCTTCATCAGAGGTGATGATATCAGATTGGAGGAAGGTTGTAAATTAGACCTTAGTCCAATAGGGGATAGGTTACTTTTTGGCTGGGGTTATTCCGACTTTTTGTGTAAGGCGGACAAGGTCGGCTACTGATACGGCCTGCATTTTATGCATCAGGCGACCACGATGAACTTTAATCGTCTTCTCGGTAACGCCTAATTTAGGCGCGATTTGTTTGTTGAGCATTCCTGTGATTACCCAGCGTAAACACTCATACTCCCTTGGGGTAAGGGTCTTAACCCGCCGCTGGATT
>JAHJGZ010000051.1 GCA_018823795.1 Candidatus Omnitrophota bacterium | reverse complement strand
GTATTGTTTGATGACCAGAATGTAGCACAGCAGTATGGGGTACGCGGCATTCCCGCCCTCTATTTAGTTGATAAAAATGGTGATATTGCATGGACTCAAGCAGGCGCACAACCGAAGGAAAAGCTTATTGAACTGTTGGATTTGAAGAATTAGAATAAAATCATCTTTAGTTCTTTTGAAAAATGTTACATTTGTACTATGCCTTATCCTTTACGATAGACATATCTTTTGGTTCTCACCTTTTTATGCTGTAACGGGTTATTGTGCAAGCTCTTTAGTCATTTCTAAAAGGTTGAAATTTTAGCAAAAGTATTTTATAATCCTATCCACTTTAAAGAATAAAAACAATACAAATTTTATACTTTATGGATCAGTTTAAAGAATTTACCGCTACAGAACTGTATTGCAATAATTGTAAACAGGCTATGCCCGTGAGAGAGACGTTATTACTTGTTCTTTCTGATGGTGATATGTATGGATATCGGTGTAGTCGATGCGGTCAATATCTCGGGACACGGAAAAATAGTAAAGGAAAAACATTTAGATAGAACAAATATTTAATAAAGGTTAAATGAGGAGGTCAAGTGAAGACTAATTTTACGGAACGAAGAGACGTAAAATAAATGTCTGAACTTGACCCAGCACCCAGCAGAACAAATATGTATTATGTGTATGTTAAAACAATATAGCCAAGCACGCAGTGGTCTTAAATCACGCATTAAAGATATGCTGAAATGATACAACTGGGTGCTGGGTTTAATTCGCGCAAATGATTTATGACGCATAAATACTCCATAAGGTATGGGCGAGGCCAGCCCCGTTAGAGATACAATATGTATTACACATACGTATTACGAAGTAAAAAAGATAATCGTTTTTATACAGGTTTTACGAATGATTTACGGAAACGCTTCAGTCAGCACAATGAGGGAGCTATTGTTGCTACAAAGAGAAGGAAACCATTTGAACTTATTTATTATGAAGCATGTTTACCTCGTTAGAGAATGATATAAAAGAAGTGGTGACAGAATCGTAACGGTTAAGGGTAATATTCTCTTGTTACAATAATATTCTTTTTGAAAGAACGCCCTCTAACGGGGTAAACATAAAGAAGATGCGGTTAAGAGAGAAGAGTATTTAAAAACAGGAATGGGAAAACGTTTCTTGCAAAATAGACTGAAGCGTTTCCTATCTCTAACGGGGTAAAGGAGGACATTATGGCTGGAGAAGGAATTACTGCAATTAATGAAAAGGTAAAACAGGAAAGCGCTTTTATTCACACCCTTGTATCGGAAATCGAGAAAGTGATTGTTGGACAAAAATATCTTATCGAAAGACTTTTAGTGGCAGTTTTGGCGAATGGCCATATTTTAATTGAAGGAGTACCCGGTCTTGCGAAGACATTGTCGGTGAAAGTTTTAGCCAATGCGATTAAAGCGGGATTTCAGCGTCTTCAGTTTACGCCTGATCTTTTACCCGCAGATTTGATCGGAACGCTTGTGTATAATCCTAAAGAAGGGAATTTTACGACAAAGAAGGGACCTATTTTTTCTAATATTATTCTTGCAGATGAAATTAACCGAGCTCCGGCTAAAGTGCAAAGTGCTCTTCTTGAGGCAATGCAAGAGCGACAGGTGACTATTGGTGAAAATACCTTTAAACTTGATGATCCCTTTTTGGTCTTAGCGACGCAAAATCCCATTGAACAGGAAGGAACATATCCATTACCAGAGGCTCAGACAGACCGGTTTATGCTTAAAATTAACGTTACGTATCCATCTATGGAAGAAGAACATAAGATATTGAAACGGATGGCAGTGACAAAACAAAAGACCGATGTGAAGGCAGTTATTACTACACAAGATATTATTAAAGCACGAAATGTTGTTGATGAAGTATATATGGATGAAAAGTTAGAAAAGTATATTCTTGATATTGTCTTTGCAACACGTGATCCAAAACAGTATAAGTTAGGCGACCTTTCAAGCTTCATTCAATACGGTGCCTCCCCGCGCGCAACAATAAACCTTACCCTTGCTGCCAAAGCCCATGCATTTCTTCAAAGCAGAGGATATGTAACGCCACAAGATGTTAAGTCTATTGGCCCCGATGTCTTGCGGCACCGGATAATTGTCAGTTATGAAGCAGAAGCAGAAGAAGTGACCTCTGAAGATATTATAAAGAAGATTTTTGAAGAAGTTGAAGTCCCATAGACTAGGTGATAGGTTGTAGGTGGTAAATGATAGAAGAACAGTTCCTATTACCTACGACCAATAACCTATGACCTAAAATGTAGGGTAGCGGACTATGATTCCCAAAGAAATTTTAAAACAAATCAAACGGATTCAAATCACTACATCACGCATAGTAACCGATGTGTTTGCCGGTCAGTATCATAGTGTATTTAAAGGCAAAGGGATGGAATTTGATGAAGTACGTGAATATTTTCCCGGCGACGATGTTCGTTCAATAGATTGGAATGTAACTGCACGAATGGGGCATCCCTTTATTAAGAAGTTTGTCGAAGAACGTGAACTTACCGTCATGATCCTTCTCGATATGTCTGGTTCATCTTATTTTGGGACAGTACATAAGTTGAAACGACAGATTGCTGCTGAAATTTGTTCAGTCCTTGCTTTTGCCGCAATTAAAAATAATGATAGAGTCGGGTTTATTGGATTTACTGACCGTATTGAACTTTTTGTTCCACCACGGAAGGGATTACGCCATATTCTTCGCATTGTGCGTGAAGCTCTTTATTTTAAGCCGCAGGGAAAAGGGACAGATATTCCGCAGGCTATAGAGTATTTGAATAGAGTTACTACGCGGAAGACGGTCACCTTTATTCTTTCTGACTTTTATGCTGCTGATTTTAAACAGCCATTATCTGTTTCAAATAAACGGCACGATATTGTTACTATCACGATAACCGATCCCAAAGAGATCGATTTACCCAATGTCGGTATTGTCAAATTTACCGATGCAGAAACAGGCGAGGGTACTGTAGTGGATACTGCTGATACACGTTTTCGAAAAGAATATAAAAAAAATGCGTTGGAAAAATTTGCTGAGCGGAAAAAACTCTTTCAATCTATTAATGTTGATACGGTTGATATTCGTAC
Source organism: Candidatus Omnitrophota bacterium (assembly GCA_018823795.1). Lineage (GTDB taxonomy): Bacteria > Omnitrophota > Omnitrophia > JAHJGZ01 > JAHJGZ01 > JAHJGZ01. Next base: position 1,853 of record JAHJGZ010000051.1, on the reverse strand, counting down.
CGATAGTTCATATGCACGAAGTTTATTTACCTTTTTTAAGATGAGGGGAAGGAGAATGCGATAACAATGAAAAAGTCAGTATTATGTTTTTTTATTTTGATTGTGGTATTGCTTTGTGGTGTCCTTATGTTTCAAATGTATCTTTATTCTACTGTCACGGGAGAAAAGAAAGACACAGCGACGTGGACAGAAAAGCAGGAAGAAGACTATGCTCATGCATTGCTTACAAAGGGGTTAGTTCGTGAGGCGGCAGCAGCGTTTGAGAATTATCTAACCAAGAGTACGGCAAAAAGTGACAAACTTGCACAGATCGGTTATCGGCTGGGGACCATTTATATGGATCTTCTTGAATATGAAAAAGCGCTCGCTACATTTTATAAAGCAGAACTGTTGTCAGCGAATAGTTCTTTTAAAGAGGAAATGAATCAAAAAATAGTTGTAGCGCTTGAAAATCTTGGTATGAGTTCACAGGCGCAGTATGAACTTGAGGCTCGAACATCAGTAGGGAATATGAAGAAAAAAGAAGGATCAGTTGTTGCTCGTATTGGTAAAGATACTATTACGGATGCGGAAATTGACCGGGCACTTAATCAATTGCCGGCAGCGTTGAGAAAACAATTTGAGGGTGGTGAAAATCGTCTTAAAGTTATTCGCGACTATGTAGCGCAGGAGGTATTGTATCGAAAAGCGCGGCGTTTGGGCTATGACAAAACACCGGAAATACGCGAGGCAGTTGAAGCGACGAAAAAGCAGATTGCTGTTCAAAAACTTTTACAAGAGAAAATAGAAAAAGAGGTAAACATAGACGGTAATGATGTTGAGCGTTTTTATCAGGCACAGAAACAGCAATACCTAACACCTGCTGCAGTAAAAGTTTCTTACGTTAAAATGGATGATGTGGCAAAAAAGGAGGAAATGCTTGAGATTCTTTCTTCGGGCAAAGGAGAAAAAGTTGATAGTTGGATTGGACCAGGGCAATCTTTCATCCCGGGTATTGGTGATGCAGGAGATATTGTCGACACACTTTTAGTAAAAGAAAAAGGTGCGCTCACTGATCCATTGAAAGTGAAAGACGTATTTTATATTTTTTCAATTGATGAAAGACGAGAAAAATACCAAAAGCAATTTAACGAGGTAAAACAGCAAGTCGAATACGAATACACCATGAAAAAGCAGCAGGAATTAACACAGAAGCTGTTAGAAGAAGCTTTAGAGGAACAGGAAGTAGAGATTTACCCCGTTAGAGATACTAGTGGGGTAAAAGATAAACAATAGCGAAATGCTATAATTTTTTTATGTTATAGTAATTATAATATATTTAAATAAGATCTCTAACGGGGTTTATTCTATACCAAAATCGGAGCCGTCAACCAATCCTCAAGTCGACAATGAAAAATAGATATTTATATATAGGAAGTATTTTATTTATTACCCTTGTTGTCTGTAATTCTTGGCTTTATGCAGATGAAGAGGCGCTTATTCAAGCGCAGGCATCTATTGATAAAGAAACGATTTCAATTGGCGATACGGTTACCTATACTATTGTGGTTAAAACAAAAAAGAATATTGATATTTCCTTCCCAACTTTTGGAGAAAACTTTGCTGGTTTTGCCGTTAAAGATTTTGGTTCCCGGGAAGAAATTTTTTTTGGTAAAAAAACAATAAAAAAATGGTATTTACTAGATACCTATGTTGCCGGCTCGTACACTATTCCACCAGCTATCATAAAATACCACATACTATCCGAAGAAGAGGTGCCGCAAGAGGAAGTGCTGTGGAGTGAGATTGAGACAAATGAAGTGAACGTAGAAGTAGAAAGTGTCCTCTTAAAAGCAGATAATGATAGAGATCGG
>JAHJGZ010000003.1 GCA_018823795.1 Candidatus Omnitrophota bacterium | reverse complement strand
TACGTAATCTTTTATGGTGAAATTTTCTAATTTCCATCAAATTAGCCGCGGCACCGAACGAAGGACTTTGATCAAGATTCGAAATAATGACGATTTGTCCGTTATCATCAATCTGAATATCTTTTATACCAAATGCGCTTATATACCAGCGATAAGCTTCACTATCGATACTTAAAAGATTTTTCGTTATGTTTTCATATATATCCTCTATTTCGTCTCTTGTAAAACGCTTGCACGCCTCTAATTCTAGTACTAATAAGACCTTAAACTTATCTTCTTTAACTTTTTCACTGGTTATTTTTTGTAAAGCAGCATTAAATGCTTCTCTGTTTGCTTCTATATCGCGCTCAAGTCTTGCGATTTGCTGGTACATTTCCTCTACGGCCATACGTTTTTCTGAGGCTTCCCTTTGTACGTCGGCTATCTGCATCTTTAATTCTCTGATTTTAATTTCAAGGCTCGTTCTCTCCGCATATAACATGGTAATTTCTGGATCAGAGGCAACTTCACTCAATGCTTTCATCACTGCCTCCGGCCTTTGCCAGTTCTTCAATCTCTTCTGAGACACGTCAAGTTCTGAAGCAATCGTTAACAATACCGTCAGTGGATTTTTGTATTTATTCTCCTGCATTCTCTCGATTGAGACTCCAGCATTTATCATAGTCTCTCTAAAATTAGTGTATTCTGATTCTGTGCCTTCACCAAACCCTCCTTCACGGAGGATCGCTTCCTTGAATGCATCATAGCGTTCAGGATGCTCAGGAGTAAAGTTCAATAAACGTTGTAAATCATCCTTTAATCTCGTGTCCAAAATTTCCAGCGCATATATCCTGTTTTTTTTGTATGTAGTGGGATCACTAAGATCAACCTGTGCAAATCCTATTTTTGACAGAAGCACTGCCATCAGTGCTATTTTTTCTGTCCCTGCTTCATTTGTATAAAAAACCTTCTTCATTGCTTGCATAATGTCTTTATTTTTTATCAATTTTTTTGCGTTACCTATTGCCCTCTCAATATGGGGAACATCGGGACCTAGTAATGATAATTTCTGTGCTTTTTGATGCTGTTCTGCAATAATATCCTTTATTGCGCTTCCTAATTGAGGCATGTCACCAGTTAATGAATCTATTTCTCTATTGAGACTGACAAATATTTCTGTATTCAATAAAACATCTTTTGATCGTTCTCTTTCAAAAAAGGCTTGTTTGCGTATTTCTTGTTGAAATTGTTTCTTTTTAAGATCATCGTTTTTTATATCATGATACATCTTTACTGGTTCTAAGATTAGCTCCCTCACCCGTGATAAATTACTTACGATTTTAGTCATGTGTTGAATGTCCCCGTCAACATCATCATCATTCACACCCGCAGCATTAAGTCGTATCTCAAAACCAAGTTTTTTAACATAAAGATTAACAAAACGTTCTGCGTCTAAGAGCACTTCTTGAATTTGTTGAGCAGTAAGGGGTTCTTCCTCTTCTATCGTTCCTTTTAGTGATTCATATAGAGCAACATTAAGCGCAAGAATAACATCATTACCTATTTCGTGACTTAATGTATCATTAACAATTTTAAAGCCAAAACGTAATTCTCCTCCGTTCTCATCTGAAATACGATAACCTCTCGAACCAGTTGCTGCCTTAAATGCTTCAATATTTGGATCGTCTACCGACACAGCATAATAAGAAGGAACTTCAAGTAGTTGAATTATTTTATCATGTTTTTTAAATGCAATAAAAAATCGGTCGGGGGGGCCACGAATTATATTTATAAATGGCGCCGCCTTGTTAGTTTTTATTTTTTCTAAAATTTCATACAACTCAACATTTTTAGGCCATTGTATACATGGGTATATTGCCTCAAGAGCATAGTCTGATAAGTTATGACTATTCACCATAGAATTTTTTATTTCATCTGCTTGTTTTTTTAAACCATCAATGCCAGCAAGCCCGTCTTCTGTGCTTGCTGTACGAGTTGCACGTTGCGACAAACCTACTCGAACTAAGGAATCATTTTCTTTTGTAATGCTCTGTGTAAATTCTGCTTCAGCCACCGCTTTTCTTAAGAAATCAACCTGTGTTGAAATAATCTCAGATTCATTTATGCTTGTCTTACTCAATGCCATATCTTTTGGTATAACATCGCTGACCTTAACAGCACCGACCGGAGCCCATGGTATTGTGATGTTAAATCCAGCGATACCCTCCACTGTTTCAATAGTGTCAACATTTTCTGTAATGACACTGAGAATGTCTTGTATCTCATTGAGCACACTTCCCTTCTGTTGTCTTGTGAACAGTATAAATAATTCTTCTTCATATTCTTCTTTGCCACTTCTTGTTTGAGTGGTCACCGGGAGCATCACACCTTTTTTAAATCCTATATTTTTGCTCTCTAATACCTTCAACACCTCGTTTTTATTCGTTTCATTTACATTTTTAAGCCGTACAAACCTATACTTTTCTTTTATGATTTCTTCTATCTGATTTTGAACACTATGTAAAACATGTGTGACTTCTTGTGATGTTAAACGTGGTGGTAGTAGAGCAACGATCTCATCCCCGCTGATATGAAGGGCTAATCCTTTTACCCCTTTATCAATTGATAAACCTTCGATATTCATCCCTTGTGCTACTTTTTTGACCGCTTCATTAACTACATCAATACCAATAATATCCACAATGTCATGACCATATACTTTGTTTCTATCGCCGAGTTTCTTGATATCAAAAAAACAAACCCATGCGTCACCTTCCTTCCGAAGATACCGTACTGCATCCTTTTCCCATGACTGGCATCGTTTTTGTGTAAAAACAGCTTCTTCTAACTCTCTCGTCTGATTTGAAACCAGTCTTATCACCTTACCGGTTTTCTTATCAGCACTTCGTAATCGAACTTTTTCTTCAAAGAATGAAACAAATATATTTTCCATTGCATCGAAATATTCTTGAAGTTGTTCTTCATCTTGAACTTTCTCACCAAGGAGCTGTCTAAATTTTGTTCCTAACTCTTCAGCCCCGCCTTCTGTTTTGATTAAATTCTGGATTAAATTATCTTCCACGTTTTCGGTAAATATCTCGTCGGCTATCTGTGTCAGTGCTGTTGCGTACCGTTCATGGCCTTTGCGCTTAATTTCCTGTATTAACACATCGATGGCCGCTCGTGACCGCACGGTACCATCAAGATTTAATAACGTTTGTCCTTGAAATTCGGTAAGAAATTCCTTCATGATTTCAGCCATGGTATTTTCATTAACAATACCTATTTTTACTAATGCTTGAATAGCAGCGTTAATTCTGCTCATCTGGAAATGGCTGGTCATCATGGGATCAAAAGGGGCAATATTCCCCATCATACGGTCCATATACGCAACGTCTGCTACCATATTATTAATTTGAGGGGTAATGGTCAGGTATGAAATATTTTTCTCTTTCATCATCAGGGTAAGACCTGCTGAGTGATAACCACCTGCTACAAGGACACCGACGTCCTGTCCTCTCTTATCCATCTCACTCATAAGGTTATTAAGCATAGCGCTGTCGCGAGCGTCAGCTAAACGGTAAAATTCATCGACCAAATTAAGTATCTCATCGAACTGAATAGTGGAATTTTCTAGCTTAGCTTGAGGAAACACGACACCGACTTGAGAGGCAAGATTACTCATCTGCTTTTTAATGTGATCAAGCGAATACTTTTCTTTCTCCTTCCGAAATCGTTCTACATCTTCCTTCACTGCCTTTAAGGCGAGTAGCTGCTTCAAGTATGTCATCCGACGCCAAAGATCAATGAGCGTCTTCTCTTCATTATTATTTGCTAACAAATGTCGCATTTCATTATTAACATCAAGTACTTCATTCAACATCTTTGCCATATCAACCATGGCATATTTATGCCAGTACTGTAATGCTCGTTGAATATTGTAATAATCCTGCAACGGTGTGCCTTGCTTCGCTGCCATTCCACTGAGAACAATTACAATTTCCCGTTGTGTAATTTTGTTGTCCTTATAATCTTGATAGTATAAGAGAATCTGTTCGTTTGAATCATTTCCTTCCGTTTTGATTAAGATTGCAGCGAGCTGTTCAATCTCTTTTCCCAGTGATTCAAAATCAATGGTCTGCTCCATTAAAAACGCTTCCTTGAACTGTAAAAGATAGATGTAATCTAAAAGATCAATCCCGAGGTCATCGATGTTTTCATATAAGGTGCCTAAATATTCTAAAAGAAATGCTTGATTCGTTTCATACTGAGAAGCATTCTTGTCAAAAGCCTTGAGTTCGTGATTGTATAGTTTGTCTTTGAGGAGTGCCAGCTGCCCTTCTAATATCTCAATTTGATGTTCGAGTTCTGATTGTTTTAGGCTGACTTGATAAAACGCTTTGAAATCTTTCAGGAACAACTCCTTATCTTCAAGGCCGTACAGGGTAAAATCCTCTTCAGCAATAATAGATGCGAGCTCAGCACCGATAAATTTTCCTTCTTTTACAAACTCGCGTCCAACAATTTCTTTTGCATCCTGCACCGGATAATCCCGCAATTCTTTAAGGTCGTATTCGCCGATAGCTCCTTCAATCCCAATAAACGGCATCCCTGCCGTTTGATTACGCAGATTTTGCTTCGCACTTTCATCCAGAAAGTTTTGACCGACAAATTTCACTGATTTCTCTTGTCCATCTGTGTAATCTATATTGTTAATCTGTGGAATCAAATGACAAATTATCTTTGCTAAATTAAACTGTGCTTCAGAATTTTGATGCGCATCTTGAATATGAACGACTACCTTTTTACTATCCCCTTTATACCGCTGGATTACTTTCCCTTTTTCTTCTGGAATGTTAATCGTGTATACGTTAGGAGCAGATAAGCAGACAGTGGTTACGCTAAAGATGATGCAAACGATGAGGGCAATTACTTTGAGACAATAGAAGCGGATAGACGCGGATCTATACGCAGATGACTGCTGATGATCGCCCTTCTTCTCAATCTTCCTATTTTCTACTCCGTGCTTTGTCATAAATCCTTCTCATAATTTCAATCTTTTTACTTCCAAAATTGACTAAAAAGCCTAATCGATACTGAGAACCGCGCAGGTAATACCAAAACTGACGCTTATCTTCTTGTAAGAGTAATGGTTTAACCTTTATCTCAACGATAATCTTATCTTCTACTATAAAATCGGGAACGTATACGCCCACCTTTTCATCTTTATAAAATATACCTAACCGTTTCTGTCGGTCGAACTTTAAGCCTCTTTCTTTAAATTCTTTCGCTAATGCTTTTTCAACGACCGTTTCCTTAAAAGCACTTCCGAATGAATTCCATACATTGAAACAAGCACCTCGTATTTGATACGATTCTTTTTCATACAACAATCTGCTCATACTTTCTCCTGCGTTAATCCGCGTTTAAATCCGCGGTAATCAGCTTCTATAAATGACAAGCCGGGTAAACCATTCTGCTTTCATCAAACAGGATGACTTACCCGGCTATAAATTGTTTTAATTACAACTGTTAACTCACGTAGCAACCCATGTTACGTGACACTATATAAAGACTAGCATCAGTAGAAATAAATGTCAATATGGGTGGGAATAGCAATTGTAAGTCTTTTAATATGAATAGGTTAGAAAGAGAAATTTATACTTTTTTTAACTTCTGCGGCTTAAATAGGAAGATTTTTGTGCTTCTCATACGCATAGCGGTCGGTCATGCCAGCAATGTAATCACACACAATACGATGCAAATCTTTACTTTCTTTGACCTTCTGATAAAAATACACTGGCATTGTCTCGGGGGTTTTACAATAATATTTGAATAGTTTTTTTATACAGGATTCGGCTAGATCTACAATATTCATCACCTGTGTATTACGGTAAAAGTTTTTATACAAAAATGCTTTTAATTCCTTTTTTTTATCTATCATTGATTGGCTGAAAGATATAATCGGTTCCTTACCGGTGGTTATGTCACTGAGAACACGAATAGCAGACCGCTTCAGGCGGCGTTCACTTTCATCAAGCAGGTCGGTTACCTGGTCATTAATCAAAAAACGGGTAAAGAGACGCATCCGTTGATAAGAATTAACTAAATAAGACTTATCCTCTATTCTTCCCACTATTTCTTTCCAAACCGTAAGGGAGTGTAAATCCTCTTCATGAAACAGTCCCGCTCGAACCCCATCATCAATGTCATGGCTATCGTAGGCAATCTCATCCGCGATATCGACAAGCTGTGCTTCTAACGTGGCATGGCTAATGGGAACTTTGCTATCACTATCGCGATAGGTATGTTTTTGCAACCCCTGCTTCGTTTCCGCAGTAAGATTAAGTCCTTTCCCCGGACTATAAATATCCTCAAGTTTTTCTACAACACGTAAACTTTGGCGATTATGTTCAAACCCACCATGCGCTTCCATACATTCATTAATAATCTTCTCGCCAATATGGCCAAAGGGGCCATGCCCTAAATCATGTGCAAGCGCTATCGCTTCGCTTAAATCTTCATTCAGGCGAAGACTGCGCGCAATCGAACGTGCAATATGTGATACTTCTAAGGTATGGGTAAGGCGGGTGCGGTAATAATCCCCTTCAAAATTAGAAAAAACTTGCGCCTTATATTGGAGGCGCCGGAAACTCGCAGAAAAAAGAATACGATCTTTATCACGCTGAAAAACTGAGCGGTAGGGATGTTCATCTTCAGAATGGGCTCTTCCTTTGGTAAATTTTGATTTTACTGCATAGGGGGCGAGGAACGTAATTTCGCGATCTTCGATTTCTTCTCTCGTAATCATCTGTTTTTCGTCAACACCTTGTATAGTGCGTCCAGCGATTGCGGAATAACTTTAAGATCGGCAAACACGGGCATACAGTTTGTATCCCCATTCCATCGCGGAACAATATGTAGATGAATATGATTTTCTATCCCCGCACCGGCAACGAGGCCGCAGTTAATGCCGATATTAAACCCATGGGGATTCAGTTTTTTCTTAAGACGCTTTTTCATAGCAACAACAAGCTGCATCATCTCAAGTAGTTCACAGTCTTGCAACTGATCAAGGTCTTTTACGTGCCGCTTCGGCACGACCATACAATGCCCGTTGTTGTACGGATATATATTAAGCAATGCAAATGAATGTTTTCGTCGTTCGATGACATAATTTGTACTATCTTTTTTTGATTTATATTTTCTGCAAAAAAGACACCCTTTTTCTTTATTCTTGCTCGCTTTTTTCATATACGGCAGTCGCCATGGTGCCCAGAGCCGATCCACATTGTCCTCCTAAATAATCACCTTCGGTTTATCATAAAGATCAAATACAAAATTCAAATTGCGCAGATTCCAAATCATAATCTTCGCCTGTTTTGCCATCAATTTTGCATTTAAATTAATCCCATGAGGCGTAATTAATATACGCCTATTAATTTTCTTTCTCATCTTTTTACTCTCCGCAACAAGAGTCTGCACATCCTCTTCGTCGACCGATTTATCAGCCACCTGACATAACCATCGCGTATTGGGTGCCTTTGCATACACCGGATAAATGCGTCCATTGGTAGGACGCAGATAGACTTCACTGAAGCTGGGACATTTTATTCGTTTCTTGTTAACTTCAATGACATCATTGCAGAACGTACGCAAAAGTTCTTCAATGCGTTTAGAAAGCTCCTTATGTTCTTCATGGCACGAAGAATCTATAAGATCAAACATATCGCGTCGAAATGCTTCTTCATGCTCGCCCCGGCAGATGCCTAATGAAACAAATTGACGATAAAAAACATATTTCAGCCAAAATCGTAGGAAAGCATCTTTTACACAATATAAAGAACCCGATCTCTTTATCAATTGCCCATCAACTAAACGTTGCAGTCCTTTTTTTGTCTCTTCCTTACTTTTCTCGACAAAACGTGCAATAGTTCGAATCTTCTTCCGCCCCGTCGCAATAGCAAGGAGTATATTGAGATATACGTAAAACTGACATCCTTTATGAAGCGAACTAAGTTCCAGTAAAATATGTTGCTGGAGTTGTCCTTCCGGTTGAAATAAAAGTTGCGTAAGAACATCGATTATCACTTCATCAGTAACGACATTATTTCTACTCACAGCACATCGTTGTAATTCTTTAACAATAACGCTCAGGTAAAACGGATGTCCATCAGTAACCCGGATGAGCAATTTAATATATTCTGGTGCAATCGTAGCTGATGCTAAACAATGTCTAATAAATTGTGAACTTTCGTCGAAATTAAAAGGAAGAACCGCAATTGATTCGAAATTACCAAAAAGGAGTGAGAGCTTTTCACGAAAGATCTTTTCTGCTCGCTCTTCACGTGAACTGGCTACAATATACATGGTGTCTTTCTGCACCATGATTTCATGGCTAAAAGATAAAAAGGGATCGCCAATGCCAAATTCTTCAAGCCGATCAAATTCATCTAAAATGAGCAATACTTTTTTCCCGCTTTCTTCATGGAGCAGTTCCGTGAGGGAAAACAGTTCTTCATACGCTTTTGTCATATTGTTTCGAACCATATGTTGTTTTACTGAGCGCATACGTTGAATAGTCCGCGGCAGGTATTTTCGCACCTTCTTTACCAGAGCGTCAAAACTTGATGGTACAACCATATTACTTGATTTAAGATATGCCTGAAGAATGGTCCCCATTAATTTTTTTGCAAAATAATCAAATGGCTCGGGTTGAAGTGCAATATACACAGGAATAATTTCAGGGCAGGAATAGTGAATGAGCAGATTCTTGAGGATAGACGACTTTCCCATGTAGCGTCTACCGACAAGACCGACATTTTGTCGATATCCTCTTTTGAAGGCATCAATTCTTTTATGCAGTGTCGAGGTAATGTCTACGCGGTCGATATAACAGTCTCTCGCGGGGGGTGAACTAATCATAATATTTGAATGGCTTTATTAGTTAAGCTGCTTAAAGCTGAAATATTTTTTTATTTTACTAGGAAATGCAGTGAATATATTCTATCTCGACTTTTCCCTCTTTTGAAAGGGTGATGATTGTAACATCTAGCAATTTAAAACACAATCAGAATGTACGTTTTTTATAAGAAAATATTTTTCATCTACTGAATAATATTTTTAAGAACCACAAGTGTCATTTTTCTGCCATATTTTTTCAATAAGAAAATGAAGCCATTCGTAAAAAATAAAATAAAAATCATGAAAAGACACTAATAAAATCTTTACGAAATGGCTTTAATGATTAAAAAAGACGATAAAAAGTAATGGTATTTTTTTGTTACAACTACTATACCTAGTGTGTGTGTCCCCGTTAGAAATTATATATAGTGATACTTAATGATATACGATTTTTACAATTTAAAAGAGGTAAGAAATCATATTGCTAATAGTATGTTATGAAAATGCAATGTCCTACATTACTCGCATTTTCTATTTCTAACGGGGTAAATACTGTGTATGATATGAATAGATAGGTATAATATAAAGTCCGCCCGCCTATAATCTGCAACGTATCAGCATTGGAAATGTTCTATTGTCCATTATTGTGAGGGATGTAGAGCATTTGCCCTATGTCTAAGTGCTCTGTATCTGGTAGGCGATTCTTTTCTGCTAGTATCCCAACAGTACTCTTATACTTGCGTGCTATTGATGAGAGTGTTTCCCCTTTTTGCACCGTGTGATAAAACCCTATCGATTTTGTTATAGGCCGTGGCTGTATTGGAGTTTGAAACCGCGAAGATGGTTGTGGCATAAGCGGTTGTGAAGCAGTACAGCCGGCAAGACATACTACAGCACAGAACGTACCGAACATACCATATTTACTATTAAGAATTTGAAATAATTTCATGGCCGTATTATAGTGAAAATACGGAAAAGACACAATAGTATTATGCCGCTTGCTGTATCATCCGTTCTTTAATCTGATCGAAAATAGTAGGATTAAATTCTGTCGTAAAATCTTGATGAAACTCGGTTGTGCCAATTGTATCCATCCAGTTATAAATTTTAATATCGCGCTCTTTCGCGTGTAATCCTTTTGCTACTAAGGCATCAAAGAATAGGCCGAATTGATAGACATCGGCAATAAATTGTTCAAAGTCTTTCGAAAAACGATAGATAGTACTGCCCTTCTGCCCTTCCTCCTGAAATGCCAACACGAGTTGAGCCTCATCTTTATTATTGGTAAACACAAAATCGATGTTTTGATATTCAGCTTCACGAGTGTCAATGACCTGTTTTACCAGTTCGTACCCTCTACTGTCTCGTAATGCTTTCTCAACATAAATGGCAAACGTCTCTTTTGTGTTCGTTATCTGCTGGATACTCTGCTTCACCTGCTTAAACGCTTCCACCCCTTCGTCTCCTAACATCTTTGTAAGGGTTTTATACGTCTCATCACCAATAACACGATTAAAATGCTGTTTTTCAATAAAACTTTTTATCTGTGCGAAAGATTGGATAAATATCGTATACACTAAAGAGGCCTGTTCTTCATTCTTCATAACCATGTTCATAAGTTTACTTAGTCTTTTGAGATTTTTATTTTTTCCGCCGCCTTGAATCTCTTTATTAATTTGTTTAAGTGTATCGGAAAAAAGTGCTTTTATATGTTCCTCTGCTTCTTCTGTGCTCTCAGGATGCGAGTAGGTAATCTTATACATCCATGTCCAATAGACCTCTTCAATGTAGCGGAATAAAGCCTTTGTTCTTGGCGGCATATTGCCTGTAGTTTTTGCATTAAAAAGCAATAAACCATGTGCAAGTTCAGGAAACTTTTTATCTAAGTCTGCCGTTGTTTTTCTGAGTATGCCTTTCATCTTAATATTTTCAGTTCCAAAAGCAAAGGGAAGGATATACCCCCTCAACCTATAACGTGCTTTTTTCATCTTTTGCTCCCTTCCCTCTACGCACTCCAGGAGTACATCCTCTCGAATTCTTATTATATTGTCTTTCACGCGGTCAACTTCACTTCCTTCTTTAACGATTGCAATGGTTCCCCTTTGTTCTTTAAACGTAATAAAAAAGCCGAAATAGGTCTTCATTAATTCTCCCAGGGCTTCATGAAGCACCGGTTCATATTTTTTGACGGTGATCCCTTCCTCAAAGGTAACGGTAATCCCCCGAATGGTTCGTCTTTGTCTCTCACGCGACACCGTCCTTTTTTGATTAGAAATTTTTTTGCTATCATCCTGTTTCTTCTTTTTCCTTACTTCTTTCCGTCTATCAGTAGTGATACTCGATAATTCATCCTCTATACGTTTTATCGAACGGTCGATGTCATTGTGAACTCCATTAATTCCTCCGGTAAGCAGAACACGCTCTAAGGCGTCTATGCGTTGTTGAATAAGATTAAATCGACCTCTATCCATAAACAATCTGCGTTGAATGAGCAATTCCTTCAGTGCCCCTATTTTAGTCTGAATAGTCTTCCTGTTAAGGGTGTGGTTCCATGGCGCAGCACAATACCATCCTTTTTGCTGATTGTTGTTATCTGGTAACAGTGACGAAATCATGGCGAGGGAATCGATCTTCTTTGCTTGCTGCATCAAACCCGAAGCAATCTCAGCAATTTTTTCCTTTGCTTTTACTCGTTCAGTATCAAAAAATACTCGCTCGGTGAAAACGTCCTTCATTAAGGTATGAACATCAAGTTCTACACCTAACACTTTTAATTGGTTAACAACCACTTTAACCCAACCATAATATTTTTTCTGCCAATCAACTGTTTTTCGTGAAATGAATATATCAAGTGTTATTAGAAGAGTCATGTAAGCATCAATCACATTATTGACAGCTGATGGGTTTTCATCAATAAAATAGTCATTTCCATAAAGGCATATGCCTTTATAGGCAGCCATCTTGTTTAGCATATCGTCATCGGTCTTTGGATGAATAAAACGATCTTCCCCAATGATTGAGACATGAATCTCTCTTCGTATACTTTCAAGCTGTAGTTTATACCCCTTAAGTCGCATGTCCCCCGCTACAACAATAAATAAATCAATATCACGTTCAGAACTCTGCTGTTTAGTTCCTAAGCCATGAAAACCATAGACACTACAAATGTCTTTTTCATTCTTTAGGCCGGCCGGTTCTACTATTTGTTTTAAATGGCGAGATAAAATATTTTTGATCGGCATTAATTGTGCCAACGTTTTTTCTATTAAACGTCTCTTGTCAGTTTCATTGGAAAGCTTATAGATATCATTTCTTTCTACTATCTGCCGTGCTACATCTTCATCGTGTTTTAGAACTTTTGGTTGGCTTCTCACAAGAGTTATCCATGGAATATAATGATTAATCACGATAGGTTTATTGATATTTTCTAATTGTGAACTCAATCTCTCTGCGTCGATCCTTAAATTACCACATAGTGCATTAAATTGGTTTTCTTCCCTCGAAATAAAAGCATTATAGAGTGCTAAGGCCTGTTTATCGCTATTATCCTGCGGTGCAGCACGATGCCCTCCTTGTTTCTTTAATGGGGGGACCTCCGCTAGGGAACTTGCTTTAACGGGGCTCGTGGATTCGCCATCCACGATAGTATCCTCTAACGGAGTAAATCCTGACCCATTTTTATCTTTTTTTACATTTTTACGATTTAGCAGTGTGGAGCGGTTATTGTTCTTGCCATAGTGTTCTTCATATAATCGTAATGGAGTAAGAAGGACTTCTATCTCACCGTCACTTTTTCCCGTTGCAGCTTTCACGACTGAAAAAATATTATCGTAACTTTGGGCAATAAGATATCGTTTCATTATTCCTTCTGTTTTACCAATAGTAAGTAACAATGGTTGAAGATTTGTTAACGTTTCTTGGCTGGCACGCATCTTTTCTTCAGGATGCTTCCAGGAAATAACCGCCCGGGTTGCACTGGCAAGAGAGAAGATACCTTCTTCAAATAAACTATTGCGTATAGGTTCACGAAGAGCCCATTCATTAACGGGATCTTTCCACCCGAGCACAAGTGTTTTTGCATTCGTTGGTGAAAGGTGCGCCTCCTCCACTAATAAATCCACAATAGGCTTACACATTTCCCACGCTTCGCGTGGATTACTGCGATAGAGACAGAGTCGCAATAGTTCCGATTTTGAGAGGCCTTCTTTTAAAAACTCTTTAATCCATTGAAATGGAATAAGCCGCTTAAAAAGAACATCATGTATCTGTTTTTTTGCAAACAATGAGTTTCCATCTTTATTTATCGCCGCTGCATACAATACTTTTTCTTTTTCAATTGTTGCAATAAATTTTTTAATATTAAAGTGTTGATGGTTTAAAATATTTTCAATATCAGTATCAGAAAATAATGCGTTCCTTTCCTTGAGTGATTCTATTCGAATGCGGATAAGTGCATTACTGAGAGCGGTTGCCTCTTCAGGTGTAAATCCATGTTCGTCAAAAAATTGTTCTAATTCTTGCGTGTATTGTTTTGCCTCAGGAAATACCCACCACACCCATCTCCCCATAAGATAACCGAAGCCGCTGCGGTATTGTCTTGCACGACTATTAGTATATGGTCCACGAATATGGGGAACCGTGCTGCGATAGACAAGCCCATCAATAGCTTGAATGGTCCACACATTTCCCCGTGCGGTCTTCAAACCACGTTCATTCAGTACATCAACTATTTCCTGAGTTGTTTTATCCTCATTCCGCAACTCAATAATGAGAGCTACTGTCTCTTTCAGATCAGCAACATCGGCTCTTCGCCATCCTAATTTTGCTAATTGTTGGCTCACTGCCCCTGCTGTTGTATCTAATGCAGACGCGAGTTCTTTATTGGTCAAAGATAAAAGATTATCAAGTAAAAATCTCAGTCTTTCAGCATTCCAAAATCGAATATATGACAGTAATTCTTTCTCTTCTAATAACTCAAAGGCCCGCACATAATCATCAGGGCTCCACTCTTCACCCACGGCCTTCTGCAAGCACTCAACAACACACTCATGCGCCCTCAGTGAAATATGGTTTAATTCCTTTCGTGCACGGAGAATAGACTCTTTAAAACCAGCTTCTAAGGGTCTCGAATACAATTGTTTTTCTTTTTTCCTCACCAGTTCGCTGGCTATAGAGTTAATTAATTCAAGTAAAGAAGGAGCAGGGAATTTTCCATTCTCTGCACCAAAACCGCCTTGATACCATTTATCACGGTTAAGCACAATATATGGTTTGCCCTGATTGTCATTTTTTAACGTATTGATTTCCGCGTCGTCATACACGCCATAACAGTATTTGAACGCTTGCATCAATTCCTGTGTCAATGAATCTATGATATGACTGTCGAGAGTAACGTTTTTATCATTCTCAATTTTCATAAACACTTTTTTAATATTTTTATGATACTGACTAACCACATGACGTATGACATTCTTCATTCTTTCTTCATCCAACCCTCCTCTATATGCCATGTTTGCAGCTTTGAGTATCATCTGAAAAAGCTGATGTCGTACTATAAGCCAAAAACTAAATACGTCGATGTCATCGCGAAATAAATAATAATGTCCGGGATAGAAATCGGCTAATCCACTCATGCGAAGGTTCGAATACGCAAAAACGTTATCTGCATTTTCAAGCATTCCAACGGGAAGGTGTTCTAAAGCAAAAACTCTCTCCGTAGCATTGGCATGCATCATAGAAAGCATATCAATGTAGACGATGCCGTATTTTTTCAAGAAGTAACAGACATCATTGATCCATAGGTCAGCATTATCTTTAATCATTAACTCTCTCTCATTGGCAGAAACATTGTTATCTGCCATCGTTTGAACTCTTTCCTCTCCATAGCTGAGGTAATCACAACGAGCAATATATTTTATGATTTGTACGCACCCTTTTTCAATTCTTGCAGTTGCAATTAATCGCGGGTCAAAATTGTATCGTTTAAAGAATGATTCAACCTCATCAATGGGGATCAAAAGCATTTCAACTCCCGAAACATGTTCTTGAATCTTAGGATCATCATGCATTAAACTGGCTTCGAGTAAAAACGCTTCATCGGTTTCATTCTGCATCTGGATTTTCAATAGGGTCATAAAATCGCCCTCATCGTGTGTAATCTTCAACGACCTGCCCCATTGCTCAACAGTATCTTTTTCATTATCAACAAAATGGTCAAGATGCCCTTTGCGAGGATACACAGTAAGGTTTATCCGGTCTTGTGTCCCTTCGAGTGAAAATCCTTCTGTTCTTAAGTCAGAAAACATGTCAGGTCGAGATAAAAGAATCTCAATCATTACTTGATAGGCGATAACTGCGGTTTCATAATCAGATTCCTTTGCAAGCCACAGCCGATACACATCTTTCAATGGAATGATTCCTCGGCTCACTAATGCGATAACCGCCTCTTTTGATGCAACAAACACATGTTTTTCATGATTATCCGCACTACCAACCATAGTAATAAATAAAATACTCTTAATTCTATCCCTCATTCTCTGTGGTATGGTTGTTAGACATCCTAAGAACACCGCTACCGCTTCTCGGTGTTGCCAAGAAAATTTATTCTCTGTATTTTCTAAGATAGTAGATACATGGTAGAGTTCGTTTGTATCTACAACTACTGTGTTGGCATTAACCAATGCAGCAAGAGCTTTTGCTGCAACGATACTCGTTTCCCTTTCCTTATCTTTCATAGCTGTAAGAAGCATATTTTTGATGCGATCCTTATATTTCTCCGGAATAGAAGAAATTATACCTAACCGCATTATTGCCGTTTGCCGCTTTTTCCAAGAAAAACGACTGCTTTCATTCTCAGCTGTATCGATCAAAGCACTAATATCTTTCTCATTAAAAGTAACGTTTGCTTGATTAACGGCTGTGTCTGATTCTTTAACTGAAATTATCTCTTCCGTATCCTGCTGACCTACCCCCTCATGTAAAAGAACAATTTCAACTTCTTCTTTTACTTCGTCAGGTATGACAGTAATTGCACGCAAAGCTATTGACGCCGCCTCCCACTGTTGAGCAGTAAATCGACCTCCTTCACTCTGTAATATATCAATCAAAATATAAACATCCTGTTCATCAAAAAGCAATTGATGCGCGTTCACTAATTGCGCGAGAATTCGAGCTGAATCAACAGCAATAACACCATTATTATTCACCATCCCTTGAAGTAACATTAACTTTACTCTTTGTTGATAGTGTTCAGGAATTTTTGTAAGATTGCCTATATGATGAATTGCTTTACTTCTTATCGAAGAAAGATATCCTCGTTCAGCAAACAACAGTGCCATAGAAAGCACTTTTTCATCCGGCAACACCGATGTAGACAATGGCTCAGTCGGTGACTCTTCACAGTACCAGGATGACGGCGTGCTGTCATCCGTATCACTGTCGCCAGAATCAGGATTGTTACTGATAGTAGTCTTAATTCCTACATACGCACCGGCATGCCTTATAAGCGCACCATACAACTTCCATATATTCGCGGTCGTATTGCTATGAAATAAATAGGCAAGCAAAGCACACCACGGAATAATGACAAGCTGCGTAATTAAAAAGGCATAATGAGGGAACAGCACAAACGCAACCGTTAATGCCGGAACCCAGAAAGGAATAACCGTAGTGAAATAAAAATTAAAATATTTAGAAAATCGCTCCCCAAATGTATTTTGCAAGCTCTCTTTAAATGAGTGTTGTTCAACATACCATCTTCCCGTAAAATAGGGCACCCATGCTCCCCACAAAAACGTCCAGAAGCCTGCATCAAGAATAAGTTTTATTAATGATTGCGGAAAGAGTATATATGATCCTATAAATGTCGTTACATGAGGAAGCAACATACCATACCATCCAACAGCCCACAGGGGAGCAATTAATATCGTGCCTAAGATTGCACTCCGTAGTATTCGCCCCCCGTCTATTGTTGCACGTTCTTTTTTGAAATATATTTCATATACTTGACTCAAATAATTACCAAGACCATTTGCTATTGATGCAATAAGAGCGTTTGGTAAAAACAGCTTAATGGCAGACGTAACAATAGAACTAATATCTCTATCGAATGATATGACATACGGAACATCAAAAAACGTTTGCCCCATATACGATACGAAAATAGAAAATGCAGCAAAAAGTGCAGCATACGTAACAACATATATTACATAGGCCTTCGTTAATATCTTTTTTTTCACATTATCAATCGCCGCTTTTTCATTTTCTTCTGCACCTTTCATAAGATTGATGCTTTCATCATAATCGATGCATGAGTGTTTCAATGCTTCGACCATGTCGTCTTCTTTCCCCACAATGCTCCAATCCTGATTAGCAACAGAATCTATAGGATCCCTGTGTCTTTGAATATCAGAAAAATAGGCATCATACACCGTCTCATCCAGTTTCTCCCACTTATGTGATTCATCACGGGGTATCGTTGCTGCTATATCCTTCAGCATATCGATAAGAATCATATTCTCAGGATCAAGAGTCGAAAGGTATGATGTGAATTCTTTCTGCAAGGCACTATGGAACGCGCGATACGTCCCCTTTGCTGTATCTTTTTGTAAAGCAACAATCACTTCCTTAATGCGGCCAACGACAATCGGATGAAATGTAGATGCTTCGTTTAAGAGGATAAGCCGTTCGATAACGTCTGTACGTATATCAGCTGACGTATAGTCAATTGCCTCAAGTGCGTCAAGAACTGCAAATTGAGAATCAATATACCATGGCTGATGAGGAAGACCCTTTTTTTCTTCTAGTATTTCCATTAATTTCTGTGCCTGTGTTTCTTCTTGAAAGAATCCTGCAATACGGTTCAGATTTCGTTCATAATTATTAACCCACGAATGTGCTCCCCAATTGAATGCATTTCTGAAATGCGCGTAGAAAAATTCCTGATGAGCTGATACTAACACCACTGCCCCTCCAATAATAGCCATGACCTCCTTGTAGCGGGGATAGCATTGAACATTTCTCATCGCAAGCATGATTATTTGTACGTATATGGCAGGTTCTGTAATGATACATGAAGCTAACTCAAAGGTCAGTTTTTTGTGGAGAGATATTTCATGAGCATCTTTTTGAAGTGCGTGTACGAGCATGAAGGGTAATAACGAAATGGGGGCAGGATCAGGCACCTTAAGTAAAGGTAAATACGGCTTCAAAAACGTAAAGGTAGAACCCGCTTCAGCTTGCTCTAGGAGTTCTCTGAGCGATGCTTTTGGCTGAGTTGAAGAATCCCCCGCTTTTGGTAATAATTCATCCAGCTGTGCGAATAGTTCTGGAAGCCCCTTTGAATTATCGATAATATCATTCGATTTTGCTTTTGCTAACGCTACCGCTTCTTTCTGAGTATCGATTATTAATTGTGCTTGTTGCGGTGGCATTTCTTCATTTTTCTGTAAAATCCGTTCGATTCGTTTTTCATTTGGAGAATCGACAAACCATACCTCATCAAGGATCTGATCCATCCGCATATCAAATATTCTAATTCCTTCAATAACGATTAATGAATAGCCGCCTGTCAGCGCCTCGTCAATTAACCGCATCGTTTCTTTACAGAGCAACGGATACATAATCCGTTTAAGCCAATACATCTTCTTTGCATCATTGAAAATTTCGTTGTTGAGTCTATCGTAATCGATTTTTCCCTGCTGAGTTAGTACATCATCGCCAAAGGCATCTCTGATCTGTTCCACGACCGCTCGATCTTCCTGCAACTCTCGGTTTACTTTATCGAGATCAACCCCGTAGACATGTTTATTTTTTACTGCATGTTTTAAAACCGACGTTTTCCCCGAACCAAGGCCCCCAACAAGGCCGATAAGGCGCGTATCCCCCTTACGCGCATCAAGGTCTTGCTTTTTGAATTTCCAATACACATTGCTGGATACGAGCTCATGAATCGGATCACCCTCTTCTACCGTTTTTTTCACAAGAGAAGAACTGACATTCAAATATTTATACGGAACAAGCAAAAAGGTGTTTTCTCTTGGCTCGAGTAACATATTGACCCATGCAAGGGGTAGCTCATCTTTAAGGTCTTTTATACTGCGGGCACCACGCATAAGTATGCCCGCGCCTGCTGCTGCCGCGGCATCGACAGTTAATCCTTTATAACTGAGCACTTCAACATTATCAATATCAAGCAATCGTAATGCATCACGTACCATCTCTTCTCTTTCTTCAATACTAAACATATACTCTTTATCCGGATTGATACCGACACCGACATATACTTTTTCAAACAATTTTGATGCGCGAAAGATAACTTCAAGATGCCCGTGAGTAATCGGATCGAAACTGCCTGCATAAAAGGCTGTCGTGCTGCTCAGAGGAACTTCCCTTTTACCAGCCTGCCTTTTCTTATTAAAGCCCTCTATGGCAGTGTAAAAATGTGGTGAGGTAGCCGCCGTATCAGACGGCAGTTTGAGCATTTTAATACATTGTTTTACGTAGGGAGCCTGAATGTCATCTGACAATCGAAGAAATTCTTTTGATGGAACGATAAACACCGTCTCTAGGCCGTATGTATGATAATTCTCAGCAGCTGTCTTTGATTCTGCTTCAAGCTGTTCCTCATGAGCTGGCACATTTCGTAATCGGCGGATAATAGTTTTGGACCCGATTGCCTGCATAAATTTGGTAACCGTATCTTTATTCTGAACACCAAGAACCGTTACCTTTGTTTCGTCTTTTATTTTTGCGTAAATACCGTCTACTCGGTTTTGAATATCTAAAACTTCGTCGCCCTCTCTCGGCATAACTAAAATCACTACTGCCTCATATGTTTTTTGAGCATGCTTAACAATATCCAGTTCCAAATCACCAAATGTATCAAAGTAGGCTGGATACACTGCTGTTTTCTTCTCCAGGTATTCAAGGGCAGTAAAGCGTGGATATTCCTGCGGCTTCACTAACTCTTCAAGTACTTTTTTCTCGTTCTTTAATAAGGCAATGAGCTGTTCAAGGTTTTCTTTTGCCCGGTCTTCATATTTTTCTCTAAAATAATCAAAATGATAGATGAAATCACGATCTAAAAACTTTTGTAATATTTCTGATCGCCCTACAACGTAGGCCATACCGTCAACAAAAGAGAATTCTTTTCTAATGCCATGGTCGTATTGTTTAAGAACACGCTCTGCAGCTTCAATGACAACATAATCTGAAAAACCCAATATAAATTGCACTGAAGCTATTTGAGCACCGCCTAAGATTGCAAGGTCTAAATCGATTAATATTTTTGCATCGGTATCGTCAGGACTTACTTCGTGATGTTTCGTAATCAAGATGAGTTCTTTGACACGCTCTGCAAATGTGTCACTAAGTTTCAATTTATTACATACATCGACTGCGCAATCAGCGCTTTTTTCTTCATTATCATTACGTGTAGAATCATAAATAATGTCATGAAACCAAATAGCAAACGTAAGGGCTGCTCTATCGTTTGCTCTGTCTTTAACATTCTCAAGTTCTTTCAGCATGTATTCAATGTGATCGAGATTATGATAGTACCTCCCCTTTTCGGAGTATTTCTCTATTATCTCGTCAAATATTGCCTCGATATCACCTTGCGCACCCATCTTTTCACATAGTTTTTTCCATTCAGTATGTAAATATTGTTTCTGTTGTGTGTAAGTGACCGAAAAATGCGATCTGTCTGCCTCTGCCGCAGTCAAATGAACTCCACTCTTTTCTTCATCAAACGGGTCGGTTTCTCCCACTAATGCATAAGGGGTAGGGAATCGCTCCTGCAAATAAGTATTAACATCACCATTGTGTATATCATTAAAGTCAAGTCCTGTCTGCTGAGCAAAAAGAGTCTCTATCTCCTCATCCGTTCCTAAAAATTCATAAACCGGTATCATCCCGTTAATAATATGCTCACATTCCTTGATAATCTTCCTATACCGTACGTTATACATTCCCATAAGAAGATCCCCTGCATACGAATACTCATCATACAATTCTACATACCCTTCACGTTGTATTGTTTCTCTATCTTTTTCATAGGTACGTATCATCCTACCCAGGAGGGCAATACGTGCTGCAAGAAATTTGTTAAGGGCCTCCCGAACACTATTCACATCTTTCACCAGAGGAAGTAAGGCTGCAATAAGTTTGTTAACTCGTTCAATTAAAAAAACATTTTTTGCCCGAAAACCTTTCTCAGCATGCACAACATACTCTCGGGTATCTAAAAAATCGAATATTGCATCGGTTAATTCTTTATTCTTATATAATTCAACTTTAGGAAAATCACGGTGGGCTCGCCATAAACTATAGTCAGGATGGTTCGCCACAGGAATGCTATCCTTAGGAACTTCATGATCTTTTCCTTTCGCAACTAATTTACGAAAAGACTCTGCCTCGAGATAATAAATAATACTTTTCATTGGTGGCCGACAGAATGCAAAATGTGTCCCTTCTTTGGTTATAATTTCCTCAAGAAGAAGTGTTTTTTCAAGAAGTAATGCCGGTGTTGAATGTATATTGGAAAAAATAATATAATTGCCTGTCATGAGCCCATGGTCATCGCACGCACGTATCCGCTCTAGCCGTAATGCAGCAGGAATAAGATAACGGCTCCCTTCACCAAGATTCTCCAGTTCCTGATCAAGAACGTCTTCAAGCCCGATACCGATAAAATCGATATGCCCTTTTTTGTAAAAATCTGCTAATTCTTTTATGAAATCATGATCAATAACATATTTCCCTTTTTCTTTTTTGAAAAATGCCCGTTCCCCAACCTGCATCATGCTAATCTGAAAACCCATGTTAATAGTGTGTCGCACAATAGCAAGCCCGCGTTTCTTATCCCAAAAAAGGTCATCGTCAGTAAAGTGAACTGTCATAAGATTTTTTTTATTGCCAATACTCGTATATACGAAGTCTTTTTTAGGAAGGTTATCGACCCAGGTTTTATACTGCTCTAAAATTAATGTAATATGTTCCAAAGAAAGAGGCCGGTAATTCTTACCATGCGGCTGATTACAATAGTCACATCCGACCGGACATCCACGAGCCGTACTCAAATTCAACCCGTCTTCGACATCCTGAGGCAATAAAAAGGAAGAAAAATCTAAAGACATAAAGGGAATCAAGGTATTTAATTTTTTATGAAAACTTTTCCTATCGGTATTCGCACAGAATACGGTATTGCCGGAACGCAAAAAAAGGCCGGGTACAGAAGCAAGGGCTTCGACTTCCTCTCGCGTAAGGTCATGGGTTGCTTTGGTGTGCTCTAAGATGCCGACTACCTTTTGCACGGCTAACTCTGCCTCCCCCGCAAGTACAATATTTGCTTCAGGAATATGGCTAAAGATGAGATCTGGACCATAGGTCACCATGGGCCCCCCCAATACAATATATATATCAGGACGAATCTTCTTTATTTTTTTACACAAATCCTGAAGTGCCTGTATCTCCGGAATTGATAAATGCAGCAAACTAAAACTTACAAAACGGATATGTGTATTCTTTTTAAGATCATTTAAAAAATTTTCTTTTAAATCCGCATCAGCATCAAGTGAAATTTTTCTAAATCCGAGTTTAATGCCTATTTGGGCTAATGCTGACGCAATATAAAAATAGGCAACTGACATACTAGAATAGATATCTTTATGCACGTTATCAGTTACTAACCGAACACATTCCATCTGTTCACGCCGAGAAAATTTCTTATGTAAAGCAGCTAATTCAGCAATTAACCAATGTGTATCTTTTTTTGATGGAATCGCAGTAAGTGGTGTGAGCGCAGCAGTATCATGACCGAAGGTAAACGAATTAATGCCCTTACCATCATGTACTTCATTGCTTTTTTCTTTTAACGCATCTAAGAGTGCTGCAGTCGCATCAGTTGTATGTATATGTTTTCCATCACCGTGCACATACCACACACCAGGAAAACCAATATCCATTTCTTCTGGCTTCCCGCTTGCATCCCGCTTAACCGTACCCTGCGTATCAAATACAAATCTCTTCTTTTGTGGCACAGACTCAAAATGTGCCTCCATATCCTCTCTGCTTTCTGAACTTTTAGAATCCGATTGCATATCAAATTGTTTATCTGGTGATTCATTGCACTGCCAAGTAGGCACGCCCTGTTGTTTTTTCAATGAGGGAAAAACTTTTATGAGCTGTTCAGTCACATCGGCAGGATTGCTGTTTTGAGGAAAATCAATTTGTGTAACAACACCTTCTTCTCTTTTTTCTTCCTCACTAAGTATACGCATGAATTCTGTTACAAGCGTTTCCGGTAATGCCCCTATTCCCGTATGCCTATCATCTTCATAATCCAGCGTTATTGTAGGTAGGACACCAACCTTTCGCCAGACAACATTTAACTGTACATCACCCAACAGCGTCATGTGAACAATAAAGTTAAACAAGGGACCTATTTTTTCATCAACCGCTTCGGTTGCTTCACCAACCGTCCCGGTCGACAAGGCAGGAGCCACATGCCTTGTGCGACTGAGAAACTCTTGGTATAATCGCCGTTCCTCCCTAACCCATTGTGGTTGTTTCTTTGACCGAGTATCTTCACTCCCAAGAAAAATTTCAAAAATAGCACCGGTTCTTCTTCTAATATCCTTTAGCGGTGTATGGTTTGGAGATTCTACCACGGTAATAGCACCTATCTTTTTGCGGATGACTTCATCATCCTGAAATATGCGAAGCGCCTTGATGTTCTCATAAAATGCTTCTTTTTCAAGTTGATAGACAGGCAATGTCTTCCCACTCGTATCGATTAACGGTGCTTGCGTACCGACATAATCAATATCAATATCAACAATAATATGACTAGCTGCAGTGGCACATTTTTTTAATGCTTTGGTATCTCGTGGCGACAGTATCGAGATGGTAATGATTCTAAAATCTTTAATTGCCCCATTTCTTTTCTGCTCCGTCAGTTTTTCTATTTCATTTTTCTCATTATCAGATTGTATAATGCAGCGCATTAATGAATTATCATTTTCCATTACTACACAAAATTGTTGCACCCCATAGTCCTTTTGTCCGTTTGCCCCTTCCTCAGGCACACATAACACCATCTCATCAATTGAGCCATTCAAAATTTCAAATAGAGTATGGCCTCCAACGCCGCTCTGCCGTATTGTTTTGTTCAATGCATATTCAGAAAGCTCTCCCGCAGCCATTAATCGAAGCGGTTCCCCTTCTAAAAGATGTGGAACATCTAAGTCCTCATGTGCGTCAAATCGAAAAAGAACAGTCTTCTTTGTCTTTTTTTCTGGCGCAGTAGAATCTGCGGGCGGCAGAAATCGTTTTTTTTCTGACCGCCGCCAATAAAACGGAGCGACATAATGTTGCACGCCATACCACAATGGCGCACCTGACAAGGAAAGAGCGGGTTCTGAAAAAAAGGTATTCCACGTATCCAATGCTTCAAAGAAAAAGAGGACTCCCTGTGGGTAAAAGGCTCGACGGCTTCCTATCACATGAAATGTTGGCAATTTCCCATGTATAAAATGTCGTTTAAAGTTCGGCTTATTTATATTCTTTTCATTAAATTTTTGCACTGCGGCTAATTTTAAAGCAAACGCATGAAGTTGTTTTCTATATGCGGCTTTTATCGCAACGGCATCTTCTTGTATGTAAAAAGCAGCTATTATTTGTTCAAAATACTCTTCTATGAAAATTTTTGATGCCCCGATCCAATCACTCGTGTTAAGATAATGAATGAACGTATGATAGAGGGGAGTACCTGTATCAATATCGATTTTACATTCCGATATTAATCGATGAATATAATCCCCGATGCACATTTTTTCTTTTTCTATTCCTTGTGAAATAGCTCGTTCCTCTTCGTCCAATTTATGATGGGGCGTGAAGCCATCGACAATTGTCTGTTCATTCTCTTTTCCATCACATGACCACGTTGCTGCCGTCTCAGCGTTAATCATATAATCAGTCCGATCGCCATGTAATGAAAAAAGATTCGGCAGAGGGTCTATCGTTTCAACCCGAATGCCATAATTGACACAGGTTTCCCACATCTCAGTCGCAGAATCCTCCCCTGCACATGAAAAATAAATACTACCGCCATCTTTTCTTTTCATCTGAACGACCGTTTTAATAAATGCCTTTTCGTAGGCAGACACTTCCATGCCGGAATAGACTTTCTCTTTTCTTTCAGGAGTAAATGCCATAACATGATGAAATTTACCCTTGTCTCGCACTGTAGTAATCAACGTATTCTGTATATCACGATCAGTAATATCTCCCGCAAGGTAGGTTATTGCGCCGCCTGCTGTTCTAATACGGGCTAAATGTTTTTGTGCTTCACTTCGTATCCGCTTTAAGTGCTGAGTGCTATCGACAATACACACCATTAAACCTTGTAGTGCGGCAGTCACAATAAGCCCTTCAATCGGTCCATCCGATGCGGAATCGCATATAAGCAACGTCTGCCCTTTTTCAAAACCAAGCATCCTAAATATTTTATCTTGTCTTTTTTCATCCGGATTCACCGGCTCGTCGAAGTTTTTCATTGTCGGTCGTCTATTAACAGTATATTCTTCGGTCGTTGTTGATAATGGTCTTTTGGCAATAGTAACAAGATATTGAATCGGCGCATTTTCAAGCCCAGGATACGCTTGTAAAAAGTCGGCAGAATCCCCATCTCCACGTATCGTTTCAATAGAATAGTGCATGTTTTTCTTTTCTAACATGTTTTGTAACTCTCGATAAGCGAAAACTCTTGCGCCAAGGGAAAAATCAGTAATAGGAATTCTGCCGGAAGAATCTATAGGTATGTTCGTAGCGTCAGGGAATTCTCGTGCTGCAACGGTAAGAAAAATTTTTCCTTCCGGTTTAACACGTTGGATCATTGCATCGAATAACTCATCAAGTGTTGCATCATCAGGTAGATAATCTAGAACATTGAATCCAATGACACAATCTGCGGGTTCTGTAATATCTGAAAGAACGGCCGCAGCCTCATCATGAATAAGTCGAACATTTTCATATTCTGCTACATTTTCATGTGCCTGTTGAAGTGCAACTTCCGACAGGTCTATTCCCACAACCTTTCCTTGACGACCAACCGCTTGGGCAATTTTACTGAGATAATCGCCACGACCACATCCGATATCGTACACAACATCACCTTGTTTTAAAAACTGTATAACGTATTCATAATAGAGCCAAGCAGAGGTAAACTGTGGTTTTTGAAATTTAGTATCAAAATGTTTCTTAATAGCTTCAAATTTACCGTATGTTTGTGATGACCGTCCGGTATCAGCTCCATCAGTCGTTGTATCGTGATTCTGCTGTTGGCCGGTAGGCGGTTTCTTTTCAGGCGATGGTGTTAAAATTAAATCCCTCTTATTAAACAATTCACGCTCTTCCCTCACCCAAGGGGGCTGCTCACCCTCCAAATCAAGCACTGCTTCTAAAATATCAACAACTGTTTGTTCTGCCCTATTGAGTGGGGTAAAATTTGAAGAACGGGCAAGAAATCCCATACATATTTTCCTTTTAATCTCCTCATCAGTATAGAGAAACGTTACTGCGTTTATAAGTTCTCTGTAGCGCGCATCGTCAACCCGATACTGCGGAATATGTTTGGGAGATCCATAGGGGGCATCCGTTCCCAAATAGTCTGCATCAATATCAGCAATAATATGAGTTGCCGATTGGGCATGTTTGCGCAAAGTTTCGGTATCGTGTGGCGATACTAAATAAACATCAATCATTCTCTCCGGCATTGTTCCACCCTGCGTTTCTATAAAATCCGCCTTGCGGACCAATTCATGATCAGCTGGTAAAATTTGTCCTCGCATTCTAAGAACCTTTTTTTTCTTATCATGTTCATCAGGCACTTTTTTCACCTGAACAATTAATTTATAATCGCCGTATGAATAACGAGATTTTTCCAATGCCTCCTCTGGCATACAAAGGACAATGCCGTCTATCATACCCTCAAATATGTATGGAAGGGTAAATCCTTCAACACCGCACATATTAAGGAAATAAATAAAATCAGCTCCCATCATTATGTCACTCATTAAAGCATGAATCATTTTCTCATCTATGAGTGCGGGATTCTCGAGATCAGTATGCGCATCCAAACGATACACAAGGGTTCGTGTTTTTTTTCTCTGTGGCGGCGCAGGATCTGATCGTGGAAGAAGACCGATGCCTTGTGCCCCATGCCAGTAAAAAGGGGCCAAAAAGTGTGGGTCACCGATCCAGAATGGGGTTTTATTACGGGCAACCGCACCAGGAAGAAAAGGGACATTCGGGTTCAGTACCCGATGAAAGAAACGCGGTTCATAGGTCGCCGCAAGTTCACTTTTTGCAGAAGTATCTTTTTCCCCAAATGCCGGTAATCTCCCGTGTTGGAATAATAGGTAATAGTCATCGTCTTCCTTATACTTTTTATAAAAAGCGTACATACCTTCTAACTTTTCAAAAAACATGGTAAGGTGCAATGCAGCTTGTTGTGTTCGGTGCATTCCCTGGCTACCAGCTTGTGTAAACTTTTGCTTAAGAGGAGTAAAATAGTCCTTTCGTATACCCAAAAGCTCCGCTGCATTTAACCACAAGCTCATATTGCAATAATGAATTAGGGCCCGCAAAACGAGATCATCACGAGTAACGGAAATTCCACAATCGTTGAGACACACTTTGAGATAATCACCAGTCATAATATCGCGCATCCCTATTTCATAAAGAAAGTCGGCCTGCGTTTCATCAAATCCCTCCTTTTGAGCCTGCTCGTTGACTGCTTTGCGGAATGTTGTATCGTCCATGTCAGCTAGTTGCGCAAGCATATTTAATGCTTCGTCAAACGTTGCATTTTCCATGCCAGCAAACTGCTCGGCAAATTGCTCTTGTAACTCAACAAACATTTCCAAAGGTATCCCCTCTTCGGAAGAAGATACAATCTCCTCCCCTTTCGGCATGCGCACAGAGGCTGGCTTTTTTCGCGTTTTTTCGAGACGGATGGAACTTTTTTGTTCAATTAATTTTTGTATGCTATTAACACATTTATGCGGATTATTTTTTGTAATGCTTATGCGTATTATCCCCTTCGCCTGATCGATCGCTATTGTTTCCTTCTTTTTCCCCTTATCAATCTTTAGCATATAAATACCCTGTTCAATTAAAGACAGTTGAATCTCCTGTACAAATTTTTGTATGGCTTTCTGAACTGGTGAAGGAATTTTTGCATCAATCTCTAAAGAAAAATTACGACTCTCATTACCACCAAACTGATCATCCGGTAATGCAGCACACTGCCACGTAGGAGTGTTACTCTCTTCTCCACGGTCAGAATCCGCTTCTTCAACCAATGCGGTTTCTGTTGTGCTGGCTGCGTTTTCCTTTTTAATCTTAATTTGATAGACCTGCAAACGGTGCCAGTATTGTTCTTCACCGGGCAGCCGATCCTTTTTCTCCCACAATCCCTCCTCCTTAAGAAGCCATTGCTTCCACTCATCATCAATGGCACCGATTTTAAGTGGTACATCCAAGGAATTCCCCACCGGTTCTATGAGCACATAATCCTTAAACGGTACGGACACCGGCCTGCCAACCGCAACAACTTCCACCGCTAATGAATCACTAAACTCTTTAATGTATCGATCAAAGTCTTTTATCGCAAGACTGCTGACATTGATAAAAATTGAGGCTTCTGGGTTATTAGGATTGAGGTTTTTATGTCCGACCTCAATGATCTCCCGAATAAGACCGGTGCCGCGATACGCATCCCCATCGGTATTTTCCTCTTCTGTTGGCTTTGTCGGAATATACGGGGGATTGACTTTAATGAGATCCACCTTCTCATCAATTGTTTTAATTCCTTTTCCTAAATAGTAATGTACATCAACGTCCGGTTTTTCTGCCAAGTACGGAATAAGACATCGTTTAATAGTCCGCAACGCATAAATACTAATATCGGTCACAATGGCCTTTTTAAGATTTGGTAATTTATGTATCAAATTGATTGTTCCGTGACCGCCGCCGCCGCCGATTTCAATAAACGATTCAATTTTTTCCGTATCCATCAATGGTTCAAATTCCTGATACGGCATAACATCATTCTCAGGAATATAGACGCCGAGTTCAGGTCTTTCATTAGTAATAAGTAAGAGGGGATCTTTTGTCTCAAGAGAAATATACGGCGGAATCACCCCGAGTGCTTCGAGCTGATCGTGTAAGAATGCGGTATCAATATTGGTTGTCCACACATTACGGTCAACATTAAGATCCCAGGAAACAATAATCCCTTTATATTCGGTATATCGTTTCTGTTGTGATAAAAGATCAAGAAGCTTTGACCGTCGTGGCTCATCAACCTCATTTTTAATGAATTGTTCTGGTGTTATAAGGCGGGTGCTGGGAATGGTAATAATTTCCTTCTTGTCCATCGCAGTATAATCGGTTGTTCCGTCATCCTGAAAAACGAGTGAATCATCAGTAACTTCATAGTAGGTAATCCATTTGAGATCGTCACTGACTTTAACGTATAAGGGAATCGGCCCGTCTCGTGGCGCAGGCAGAACAGTCATAATTTCTCGTGCCTCATAGTCGACAACCGGAATCATTTCGCCTTTCTTTTGAACCTTCTCTGGCACAGTAATCATTTTGTCGATGAGCACCCAGTCCTTCCATCCGTTGAGAATATAATCAGCTCCGGCATCGACAACATGTTTCCGATTGGCTTTAAATTCTTCATCTTCCCGTTCACCGTCAAAATCACCTTGTGGGATACCAAAATAGATGCCGCCAACTTCCTTAATTGCTTTTGATCCACCCTTCCAATCGTCAAAATAGACCATCGTATGCGTTTTAAACTGCGTGCATAAATCGGTAAGGATTTGATTTCGATCGGAACGATCTCGTTCGCCTCTTTCGCCACCAACAACATTCCCTTCAGAAACATATTCTAATAATCCGGTTTTTTTAAGCTGCTGTAAGATAAGATCTCGTGACGAACCACTGATAAAGACCATCGGCACACCACGTGCATGCAGTGCCTGTACCATCTCCAATGCTCCCGGCATAACAGGAGGAATATCCTCTTCACGCATTTTTTTACGAAGTGCGGTTAATTGGCCTGCGATATCGCCAGTGTTTTTCCCTGAAAGAGTAGCTATTGTCTCAATGATCTCATTATCCCGTTTATGAATGACATATTCACGAATCCACGCATCGGTTGGTTCAATGCCAACAAATATTTTATACAGTTCCCTATATTCCTCTTTCCATGTTGGTTTGAGGAGTGTCCCATGAACATCAAACACCGCCACAACCGGCCTGTCCTGCGACAGTTTTACATCATTAATGATCTCTATGTACCTACTCTGGCTTACGAAGTCAGAATACGGTTTATCATCCGGCCCCTCGGCACAGAACCAATTTGAAGAGGCACTCCCTATCTCATCCCACAACATCACTTCAATATCATCATCATGATATCCCTTTTCAATAATGACAACCCCATCTCTATGCGTAAGTATTTCAACAATCTGTGATTCTCTTTTTACAATCGGGATGATGTCACGCTGTTTTACTGCATTGAGGATAGGATAATAATCGGAAGAAAAGGCAGCGATTATTCTTTGCGCTTTATCGTATTCATTATTCCCCCATACACTAAAAAATATGTGGAGATCTTTAAGTCGGAGATTTTCGATTTCACGTAAAACGCAATCAGTTTTCGTATTTAAAAATTGTGAGTCTTCATATAGCGCCTTCGGCACCTCATCAAGATCGCGGAGTTGTGCATACCCTAGAACTGTTTTCCCTTTTTTTTCTCCTTTAAAAAAGATGCCAGAGCATGTTTTAAATGCATAATAGGCAGCGAGCACATCGTTATCACGCACATTGTCATGAACGACTAAGCCGTCAATACGTGAAAAATAAAACAGCAATTCATCTTTTTGTTTTACCCTCACGTCCACAGCAACTTTTTCCTGAGAACGGACATCCCATGAACGAACTTCATGAAAAGTATTTTCATCTTTGACATATTCACTAATGAAACCGCTTTGATAGGTAGCAGTGATTGCACGGAGCCGATCTTTTTTTTCAATAGCTGAATGGGTCTGCTCCCCCCTTCCTGGTTCTTGTTCGGCATCCTTATCTACTACAAGCACAAGAGCATTCGTATAACCAAATTCAATTGCATGTTGCTTTTCAAAGTTTCTTACCTGTTTTATCTCTGTATTATCGAGAAGTCGTATACGTGGATATTGTAAAAAGAAATTCTTTATTACAACATTGTCAGAATATATCGCACTTCCATCATTTAACGAATGAGCTATCCTGTCAAGTATCGCACGGGGAATAATGAGGGCATCTCCACCCTTTCGAATGTAGCAATCAATGCCTTTTTGAATCGAATCAATCAATAGATGTGAATAATTTTCCTCTTCAGAAGCATCTCTCATTTCATAATAGAAAATGCAGTGTTCTTGAACGTCGCCCGGGAATCTAAAACGAATGCGATAGGCCCCCTGCTCTGCATCAAAGACGATATTTTTCTCAATCTCATCAGAACGCTGTGCACCCATTGCTTCAAGTTCCCATAACAAATAGCGTTTTGCTCCGACTGACCCCTTGAGTTCGGTCGTCTTTATATAGGTTCCCGTGTATTTAATCTTTAAGTATTCCTCTTTATATGACTGTAAATCCTCTGGCGACAAAATAACTTTTGATTCAAATGGAAGCTTATCAACAAACAGTGTTTCTCGAGCCCCACCCGATATAATAAAATTAGTCACATAATCAGGGCCTGAACCTACATACAGACTCCGGCCTAACCGACCCTTTTGTCCCTGTGGCCTAAGGCTGCTAATCATTTTTAAATAGTTTACCCGTATCAGACTCAGTAAATTATTCTTTATTATTGCCTGCTCAACAGGAGAATAATCCTGATCATAATTAGGTATGTCATGAGCAAAAGATGATACCGTATCGAAAATACTTATGAGTCCATCTACTATTTTTTCTTCTTCAGCGATTTCTTTGACACGCTTAATAATACTATCTCTATCTTTTCCTTCTGTCGCTTCTTGTAGTATCATACCTGCAATTTCTTGAGCAGCCTGATGAATGAATGGTGCTTTCTTCTGAATATCAGTCGATATATTGGGATTATCTTTCATCAGTAAAAGAAGTGATGCGGCATCCGGATTATCCCCTACTTTTTTTGTCCATTCATCATCAAAAAGGCTGAGCACTTTTTCTTTACCCAATCGTCCACAGAGCATTTCTAAAAGTCCACTCATATAACTCGTATGTATATAACTGGTCATATGAGGAGCAATAGGCATAAGGCGTCCCATCATACGATCCATGAAACCTGTTTTTTCTGATAATTCACCGATATGAGGACGGATAGTAAGATACGAAATATTTTTCTCTCTGAGAATATTCGTAATCCCCGGTGAGTGATACCCTCCCGCAACAAGAACGCCGTACGTTTTATCTTTGGTATCCATTCGTTTCAAAAGATTATCCACCATGGCTTCTTCACGTTGTTGTGCAAGGGTATAAAACTCCTGTGCCATGCCTATTGTTTTCTTCATCAAATCACTATCAACGGCATAATTTTCTTTTTTGCTATCGACGATATACTTCTCCTTAAACATTTCTAATCTCTGTAAGAGCCGAGGATATTCTTCGGTTATTTGTGACAGTACTTGCGCCTCAGCATCTTTCCGCTGTGCTTCAAGGCTTAATAGTTTTCGTACACGATTACATACATCGTTAATTTCTATCAGTTTCAGCTCATCATCGCTGTGAGCGAGTATTTTTTTAACTTCATAAAACATTCTCCGCAGCTCCGCATCTAACGCATACACATCGAGAAGAGCGTATTTTCGCTCAATAGATAATGCATCCTTTGATGAGAGTGATTGCATCACCGCAATCTCTTTACACAATTCAATCTGTGGAAATGAGGAAAAGTCGCCATTATGCTCCTTCCATAGTTCGCCTATATACTGAAAGGATTCATCAAACGACTCCTCCCCGTTGCAATAGCGTTCATACGATACATCACAGAGCATAAGCTCTTTGTTGTACATTCTATTCTTAAGAGTCTCCATAGTGTCTTCGATGTGAGCAAACATATTTTCTAACTGAGGTTTATACGTGTTGATGGTATGAAATGCTTTAAAATCCTTCTTAAAGAGTTTTTCATCCTCAACGCCATAGAGTAAGAGCGGATAACGAGAAGTAATCGCAGCGTGTTCTGCACCAGTAAAGTATCCCTTCTTCATCATCTCTTCAGATACTTTCCCCCTGATATCGGCTATTGGATATGCGCTAAGCTGTGAAAGAGAAATTTCGTCTCGTCCTCCTTCAACACCGACAACGACATTTTTTTCATCACATTGTGGGATAAGGGTGTGGATTATTTCGGAAATGTTCTTTTGTGCAGTAAAATTTTCGTGTGCATCTTCGACTACAATAATGGTGCGATTTGCTTTATCTTGTTTGTCTTCATTATCACTCTTCCACCGTTCTTTCACCTTTCCATATTTTTCGGGAATACGTATACGATAAATAAAATCCGGTGCAGAGAAAGCAATGGTATTGGCGGTAAAGATAATTGCAATGGTTAGTGATAGTATTTTAAATATTGAATTTTTCATAGCGTATTTTGCCATTATCACAACGTCTATCCCGTCTCGAAAGCAGTTGCAAAATTCTTTGTACCAATTTTGCAACTCTCGACGGGATTAATTCGCCCATATAATTTAGCTTCGTTTCATTCGCTAAATTATGGGCTCATTAAAAAATAAGCCAGCTACAAACAACTGTCTTTGTTTGCAACTGGCTGTCGTACGAATCTGAATTGTATCCCGTACAATGCTGAGCATTGTACGGGATACATTCGCACACATGATTTAGCTTCACGTTACCTGCCAGCAGACAGGTTCGCTAAATCATGTGCTCATGTAGACCCTCTAGTTTTGCGTCCTTATCTTTCGATAAGTTTGCCCCGTTAATAACTGTACAAGTCTATATTTTAACTATTTTTATATCTTTATAAATCTATTTAATAACTATGTGAAAAAAATCACTAACAACTGAATATTTGGTAATTTGAGGTGTGATGTAACTCTTTATTCTATAGGCTATTAGATTAACTAAAATATACCCCATTTTGCATTAAATTTCAAGGGCCCACTAAAAATAATTACTCATGTAAATTATTGTATAGCAATGTCTTATGAGTTATAGTAAATTTTGTGTGATGTGAAGTAGTACCGGATCGTATTTATACGCAGGATGAAAACATACGGAAAAGTTATTTCAGATCGAGTTTTTTCATTTTTGCAATGAGGGTAGTACGCTTAATATGCAGAAGTTTTGCTGCGGCACTGACAACGCCATTACTCTTTTCCAATGCACGCGTAATAAGATTTCTTTCGAGCGTTATCACCGCATCATCAAGGGCTGGGATATCGGGAGAATCGGTTTCTCTTTTTATCGTTGGCACATATGAGCCGTCAGCTTTTCGCAGGCGTTCAGGTATGTCACTAATACTAATTGTATCACCAACGCCTAAAATGATCGCCCGTTCAATAACATTTTCTAATTCTCGTATATTACCGGGCCAATGATATTGAGCAAAGCAATCAAGAACTGTTTGTTCAACTCTTTTTAGCTCTTTAATTTTGGTCGGTTTGTATTTTTTAATAAAGTGTTCAACTAAAAGCGGAATATCATCCTTCCGTTCCCGCAGCGGTGGCGTCGTAATGGTAATAACATTCAGTCGATAATATAAATCTTCACGAAATTTTTTTTGTGTTATTTCTTCTTTAAGTTCCTTATTGGTTGCTGCAATAAATCGTACATCAATAGGAACATCCTGTGTCCCGCCGAGCGGCTTTATTTCCCGCTCCTGTAATGCCCGAAGCAATTTTGCTTGGATAGTCGGTGAAACTTCACTTATTTCATCAAGAAAAAGTGTACCGCCTTGAGCTACTTCAAAAAGGCCCTTTTTCTGTGAGGTCGCGCCAGTAAATGCCCCCTTCAAGTAGCCAAAAAGTTCACTTTCAAGTAATGTTTCCGGAAGTGCC
Organism: Candidatus Omnitrophota bacterium; assembly: GCA_018823795.1. Classification (GTDB taxonomy): domain Bacteria; phylum Omnitrophota; class Omnitrophia; order JAHJGZ01; family JAHJGZ01; genus JAHJGZ01. Next base: position 4,104 of record JAHJGZ010000003.1, on the reverse strand, counting down.
GCACAACTAATCTTGACAAAAGGTTTATTTTTCCGCTTACTACTTTTATAAATACGATGTGCAATAATCTCCTTCCCTGTTCCGCTCTCGCCAGTGATGAGTATCGTAGTGTCGGTCGGCGCAACTTTTGCAATAATACGCGAAATCTCCTCCATCGGCTCACTGCAGCCAATTAATACCTTTCCTTCCTTTTCCAGCAGATCCTGTGCCGACTGCTTTGTTTTTTCTCTATACTGAATGGCTTTTTTTATTGCGACTACCACATCATCAAACATGATAGGCTTTGTAATAAAGTTAAATGCTCCCGCCTTCAGTGATTCAATTGCAGAACCAACGGTATCAGATGCCGTAACGATAATCACTTGCATCGTCGGATTTATCTCTTTAATACGTTTAAGAATTTGCATGCCACTAATATCCGGCAGTGTAAGGTCAAGAATCACCACCGTATATTGCCTCTCCTGTACACGCAGAAGACCTTCTTCACCATTGTAAACTGACTCTACCCGAAAACCTTCCACCGTAAGCGTATTCTCTAAAATTTCGCAATATTCCTTGTCATCATCAATAATAAGAACCTTTTCTAAGTATCTTTTCTGCATACGATTTCTCCTGCCCTTAAAACACCATAATTGGCCTTGTCACTATCCTGACAAAAGTATACTCCATGTCAAATGCTCTGTCAAATTTTTAACACCTACAAAATAATGACCTTTTAACTACATTAATGCCGGTATTGGAACTATATATTGAATCAGGTAGGTAATAACTTAGAACATTTTTAGCAGTAAGTGGTTAGAATGTTTTTCTCGATGGAGGATTTGGGCATCAAGCCGAGCTATAGCGTTATATTCTTCACCCATTTTTTATTTTCTTTATACCATTCGATTGCTTTTCCGACACCCTCTTCAAGGCTCACTTTTGGTGACCACGCAAGATACTTTTTTGCTGCTTTAATATCAGCCCACGTTGCTTTAATATCGGCTTTTTGTGGCGGCAATCGCTTAATCCATGCCCTTTTGTTCAATTTTTTCTCAATTAATCGAATAACGTGATTTAACGTATACGGTTTATTCCCTCCTAAATTAATAATCTTAAAACCGACTGGTCTTAATGCTTTGACCGTACCCTGTGCAATGTCATCAACATAGGTAAAATCACGACTTTGCTTACCGCTGCCAAAAACTTCTACTGGCTCACCTTCATGAATCCACTTTATAAACCGAAAAATACTCATATCAGGTCTTCCTGCAGGTCCATAGACCGTAAAATAGCGGATAATAGTCACGTCGATACCATATAAATAGTGATAGGTATACGCCGTCACCTCAGCCCCTTTTTTACTTGCTGCATAAGGTGAAATGGGGGTATTGACTGGTAGTGTTTCTTTAAACGGCATCTTTTGGCCGGCATACAGTGATGAGGTCGAAGCCATAACAAACTTCTTAACTTTGTGCCGCTTACATAGCTCAAGCAGATTGACTGTCCCCTGGGTATTTGTTGAAAAATATACAAAGGGATTTTCAATACTATACCGTACCCCGGCTCGAGCTGCCAAATTAATGACTGCATCAAAGGTATATTTTTTGAAAAGGTTCTTTAGGCGAGCAGTATTTTCAATATCTATTTTATGAAAGGTAAAGTTAGCATGCTTTTTGAGTTGCTGCAGCCGGTGGTGTTTAAGAGAAATATCATAGTAATCATTAATATTGTCAATTCCTACGACCGTATACTTTTTATCAAGCAATGCCTCGGCGGTCTTCCAACCGACAAAGCCGGCCGCTCCGGTCAACAATATTCGCTTCATCATTCGCCCCTTTATTGCTTGCTATTTACTTTTTCATTGGATCGAACGCTGCCCCTGCCAAGAGAAACATAATCAAAACCGAGACGTTTAATACGTTCAGGTTCATATACATTTCGCAAATCAATAAAAAGTGGTTGTTTTAATAATTTCTTAATACGTAAAAGATCAAGATAGCGGAATTCATTCCATTCAGTAAGAAGGACCAATGCATCGGCCCCTTTCACCGCATCATATGCGCTTTTGGCATAGGTTACATTATGCAACACTTTTTTTGCTTCATCCATTGCAACCGGGTCGAACACGTTAATACGAGCTCCTCTTTTCTGGAGGCCATCAATAATTGTAATGCTTGCAGATTCACGCATATCATCGGTATTGGGTTTAAAGGCAAGCCCGAGTATACCAATCGTCTTTGCCGTAAGATCGCCGACGAGATCTGCGATCTTCTCAATCATCATGAGCTTCTGATTCTTATTTACTTCGATAGTTGCAGAGGTAACCTTGAGATCACACCCCACATCTTTTGCAATATGGACCAACGCAGAGGTATCTTTGGGGAAACATGATCCACCATATCCCGGACTGACGTGTAAAAATTTTTGTCCGATTCTATTATCCAACCCAACGCCCCGTGCAAGATGATCGATATTGGCCCCTAATCGTTCGCACAGGTGTCCGATTTCATTAATGAATGAAATCTTTGTTGCAAGAAAAGCATTTGACGCATATTTAATGAGTTCCGCAGTTTCAATAGTGGTAATGACCATCGGTGTTTCAAAAAGATATAAAGGCCGATATAAATCTTTTATAATTGCGAGGGCGCTATCGGATTCTATACCGATAACAACGCGATTCGGCCGCATAAAATCCTCTATTGCCGATCCTTCACGCAAAAACTCAGGATTAGAAACAACATCATAATGCGGTTTATGGCTACTTGCGTCGGGATTGCTATTTAAATATTCGGGAGAAATGCGTTGTTCCAATATTTCATTGATAAACTGTTGAACTTTTCTGCCCGTTCCTACCGGGACGGTACTTTTTATGATAATGACCTTATAGCCGTCAACAAGATGTGCAATGTCGCGCGCTACATCATAGACATGGTTAAGATTAGAGCTACCATCTTCTTGAGGAGGTGTACCAACCGCAATGATAACAACGAGAGAAGGTTCAACCGCCTTTTTCAAATCAGTTGTAAAAAAGAGCCTGTTTTCTTTAGTGTTTCTTTTAATCAAATCATCAAGTCCAATCTCATAGATAGGAATCTCACCACGGTTAAGAGAATCTATCTTTTCTTCATTGTTATCTACACACGTAACGATATGTCCAAAATCAGCAAGACAGGTACCAGTGACAAGCCCCACATACCCTGTTCCAATTACACAGATGTTCATTGTTCCTCTTTCCTCCTCTATGTTTAGATCTTAATAATTTTGTTTTGAAATTTACTGAGATTTCTTGTTGCATTACGCGTATCAACAAGTAATGAAACATTCTTCAAAATATATTCATAATCAAATGTGGAGTGATCAGTAACTACAACGGCAACGTCGGTTTGTTGCAGTAGTTCATCAGATAGTGCAACCGATGGCATCTCTTTTTTACCGATAGTAATTTTTTCCACAAGAGGATCAGAAAATTGAACTCGCGCGCTTTTTTTTCTTAATGTTGTAATAATTTCGAATGCTGGTGATTCGCGCACATCATTAACATCTTTTTTGTAGGCAACGCCAAGAATTAAAACATGAGCACCTTTTAACGCTTTTCCTCTCTGATTTAATGCATCTTGTACTTTTGAGACAACATGCTCAGGCATGTGGCAATTGATCTTGCCCGCCAGTTCTATGAACCGCGGGTCAAATCCGTTCATGCGTGCCTTCCAGGAAAGATAAAATGGATCAATCGGAATACAATGTCCTCCAAGTCCTGGTCCAGGATAAAAAGGCATAAATCCAAACGGTTTCGTTGCAGCAGCATCAATGACTTCCCATATATCGACACCAATTTTACTACTCATAAGACATAATTCATTCACTAATCCGATATTCACACTCCGGAATGTATTTTCAAGAAGTTTAACCATCTCAGCTGTTTTCGGTGATGAAACTTCAACCACTTGTTCTACTACCGTACTGTAAAGCATTTTTGCTACCTGGGTACATTGTGGTGTAATACCACCAATAACTTTGGGAATATTTCTCGTATGATAAACAGGGTTTGATGGGTCGACTCGTTCTGGTGAAAAAGCTAAAAAGAAATCTTTGCCTACCGTAAGACCGGTCTCTTCAAAAAGT
>JAHJGZ010000050.1 GCA_018823795.1 Candidatus Omnitrophota bacterium | reverse complement strand
TCTTTTTACTGACGATGATGGAAGAAAGAAATACTACGCTACCTATACTGCTTATGACGGCAAGGTTATTCTTCCGCAATTGATGGAAACGGAAGATTTCGTGCATTTCAAAATGGCTACCCTGAACGGGAGCGCCGCCGTCAATAAAGGAATGGCCATGTTCCCACGCAAGATAAACGGCCGTTACGCGATGATATCACGCCAGGACAGCGAGAACCTTTTTTTGATGTACTCTGATAATATCCATTTTTGGAATGAAATCATACCACTTATAAAGCCTTCTTATCCATGGGAATTCGTGCAGGTTGGGAACTGCGGTGCACCGATTGAAACCAAGGAGGGTTGGCTTCTTCTCACTCATGGCGTTGGGCTTTTTCGGCAATATTCTATTGGCGCCATTCTTCTAGACAAAAAAAATCCATCGAAAATACTTGGCCGTTTGAAAGAGCCGCTCATTAATTGGACGGAGAATACCCGATCGGGTTACGTTCCGAACGTTGTATACACTTGCGGGGCGCTCCCTCACAAAGACAAGCTTGTCCTTCCCTATGCAATGTCCGACCAACAGATTACCATTTCCTTGATTTCACTCTCTTCTCTCCTTAAGAAACTATTACATGGGACAAATTAGCCCACACGCAGGTATAACATGCTTTTACTAACTGGCGAAGTTAGGTTTCACCCTAAACTCCGCTCTTTTTCATAACTAGGAATTTAGAGTTCAAATTTCCCCCAAGCACTTTTTTTGTTATAGGATTTATACCTACGAGCCCCAATTCCTCATGAGAGCATTATGGTCATTAAGATCAAATCCTATAGTAGATATGAGTGTTAAACTTCGGGCCGGTATCTCTTACCCTGCATTATCAATCGTAATAAATTTACTGGTAAATTCGTGTTCCCTTCCCGACGGGAGTACTTTCTCCTATAAAATTTCGTTTTTTACAGGTACAAATGTTATGTTCGGGATTTTAACCCAGATACGAATTTCAAATCTCGTATTGTCTGATGGATGTAGAGATGAATAAAGACAGAATAAAATTTTAATAAGTATTTAACAGAAAACTAAAGAGGATATATAAAACAAATTTGTATTCCGGGTAGGTAAATCACACGATAAACTATTATTGGGGCTGGGAAAGAAGAGGATCTAGTAATGCAGCCATCAAAAGAAGCATATGATAGAACCAGCACCATATTTTCCCCTGATGGACGGTTGTTTCAGGTGGAATATGCACGAGAAGCCGTGAATAGAGGGACCACGACCGTTGGAGTAAAATTCACGGATGGCGTCATCTTAATCGTAGATAAACGCATTATCTCTCGTTTAGTAGAACCTGATTCCATTGAGAAGATCTTTAAAATAGATGAATACATTGGCTGTGCAACCTCGGGTCTTATTGCTGATGCACGAATCCTGGTGAATAGAACACGTATAGATGCGGCGATAAACAAAATAACCTATGATGAGAAAATACCAATTAAAACACTTGTGAAAGGTATCTGTGATTTCAAACAAGCATACACCCAATATGGCGGAGCAAGACCATTTGGTACCGCTCTTCTTATCGCAGGTGTTGATGAAACAGGACCCTGTTTGTTTGCTACTGATCCTTCTGGTGCGTTCATGGAATACAAGGCCGGAAGTGAAGGAGCAGGACGTGGTGACGCTATGGCATATTTCGAAGAAAAATTTAAAGAAAACATGACTCTTGAAGAAGCCATCGATATGGGCATCAAAGCGATTCATAAAGGATCTGAAGGAAAGCTGAATCCTGATGCTATTGAGATAGCGGTAGTTGATGCCAAAGAGCAATTCCGTAGATTATCACGGGATGAAACAAAAAACTTTGTAACAAAAGCACTTGGCAATAAGAAGTAGCCTTGTATCTCTTGTTCAGTTTCCTTTGTCTTGAGATTGTTTAGTAATTTTCAGGAAATAATCTATCCATGCGTTTCTAACGGTTGGTATTGTCTCATGTTCTACCAGCTTTAAAATGTCCCTTTGTTCTTTTGTTGTCGCCAATTTCTTCAACATTGAAAGGTTTTCTTTTGCCTCTTCTTTTTTAACCTTTGGTGGACTAGGGTGAAAGAGTCTCCATAACCCGAGTTTTTTTGTCTTTTTGGTATCACGTGTCATGATAATATGCTGGTGGATATAGCAATCATCTGATATAAAATGGTTTTTCTTCTAACACATACTTTATCAAATCTACCCGGGCTTTATTCAATATAGAACATTTATAAGACAGAATGCAATCTATATATCAGATAAAATAGAAACACGATCAAATTATTTTCAGAGGAGGAAAAATAATATGGCAGAAGAAACAACTACAGAACGAAGAACTGATGAAAACGTAATATATGTTGGAAAGAAACCGCCAATGAGTTATGTACTTGCAGTCATAACACAGTTTAACATTAGTGGTTCGGATGAAGTCATCCTAAAAGCAAGAGGCAGATCGATAAGCACCGCTGTTGATACTGCAGAAATTGTAAGAAACCGGTTTATTACAGACGCAAAACTACAAGAAATAAAAATTAGTACAGAGAGCATTACCAACGAAGAAGGTAGAACATCAAATGTTTCAGCAATTGAAATAATCTTAACAAAAAAGAAGACAAAAAAAGCAGCAGAATAGAATGATAAAATCATAGGATAATATCTATATCCAGTTTCGCAGCTAACTCTTTATACCGGTTTCGAATGGTAACTTCTGTGACGCTCGCCACTTCTGCGACCTCACGTTGTGTTCTCCGTTCACCACACAGGACAGACGCAATATAGAGAGCCGCAGCTGCCATTCCTGTTGGGCCACGTCCGCTGGAGAGTTCTTTATTTGACGCGTCTTGAATTATATCTATAGTCTTTGTTTGAACATCTCCACTGAGTTTTAATTCACTACAAAATCGAGAAATATAATCCAAAGGTGTCGTAGGCAT
>JAHJGZ010000049.1 GCA_018823795.1 Candidatus Omnitrophota bacterium | reverse complement strand
CTGAAATGTCACAGTCGCCACGCACCAGACATACGATTGGATTGCCATCAGCCAGATATATTATTGTTTTTACTAATTGGTTCGGTTTTAGTTTAAAAGCACTCGTAATTTCATCAATTGTTTTAAGATTTGGCGTCTCGAACTCTTCTAATGGTTTCAGCACCGCATCTTTCATCTTTTCAGTGCTTTCATTACAGGAAGCAATATCAAGAGATGATAAAAGATCGCATTTGGAGCATAAAATAATAATATCTTCCCCAAAAGCAACCGGTACCATAAATTCATGCGATACATCGCCTCCCATTGCGCCTGAATCAGCAGTCACAATTCTATACTGCAGGCCGCTTCGGTCAAATATGTTTTTATACGCTTCGTACATACCCTGATACGATTTATCAAGATCCTCCCACGAGCGGTCAAAACTATACGCATCCTTCATAATAAACTCTTTGCTTCTAATGACACCAAAACGCGGCCGCGCTTCATCACGGAACTTTGTTTGGATCTGATAGAGGTTAAGGGGTAAGTCTTTATACGATGTAATATATGCGCTCGCAAGTTCTGTGACAATTTCTTCGTGTGTGGGCCCTAATACATATTCCTGTTTATTTGCCTTTTTAATAGTCAGAAGAATCTCTTTTAATACTTCATACCGCCCTGTTTTATACCATAAATCTGCCGGCGTCAATGCAGGAAGCAATACTTCTTGCGCACCCGCTTTATTCATTTCATCACGGATGATCTCAATAATTTTTTTGAGTACTCGCAACCCTAACGGAAGGTAACTGTAGACACCTGCTGATAATTTACGAATAAGACCGGCGCGCAGCATAAGACGATGAGATGTTGCTTCAGCATCTTTCGGCACTTCACGCATTGTTGGAATGAGAGCCTGTGACCATTTCATATTTTATTTTTTTATTTCTTTGAGTAGTTCAATTAATAACCGTTTCTCGGCTACCCTGCGTATCATCTTACCATGTTTAAAAATAAAGCCAAATCCTTTTCCACCGGTTATGCCAATGTCTGCTTCCTTTGATTCTCCCGGCCCATTGACAACGCACCCCATGACTGCAATTTTATAGGGAATTTTAGGCAACGCCACTTTCTTCTTTTTTAAAGCATCTTCAACCTTTCGGGATAATCCAATGACATCTATTTCCGTTCTGCCACATGTCGGACATGCAATCACTTCCCATGGACGATTCCGCAGACCTAGTGATTGCAACAAGTTATAGCCTATCTCAACCTCCTTTATTGGATCATCGGTCAATGAGACCCGTATGGTGTCACCAATCCCTTCACTTAATAGGCTGCCAATGCCAACAGCAGATTTAATAATTGCATACTCACCGACACCTGAAGCAGTCAATCCCAAATGCAGCGGGTAATTCGTTTCCTTTGCAATAATTCTGTTCGCTTCGATGGTATCACACACGGTATGAGCTTTGGCCGAAAGGATTAGATTCGTATACTTTAATTTTTCAATACCCCTTACGTATGAAAGTACCGCACACGCAAGTCTCGCCCCCGATGATTTATTTTTATACATTGATTGATCTATGGACCCAGAATTAACGCCGATCCGGATCGGAATATTTTTCGTACGCGCCATTTCAACGATATATTGTATATGCGCTCTTCTTTTTATATTACCAGGATTAATTCTAATCTTATCAGCGCCACTTTTCATTGCGTCAAGTGCCAATTGATAATTAAAATGAATATCGGCGCAGAGTGGTATATCGATTTCTTTCTGTATGTCTTTTATCGCGTGGGCGTCTTTTGTGTCCAATACTGAAACGCGAATTATTTCACATCCCGCCTCTACCAGCTTCCTCATCTGTCTGATGACATACGTCACTTGAGATGTTTTTATGTTTGCCATCGACTGCACCGCGACAGGCGCGTTTCCGCCGATTTTTATCTTACCTATTTTTACTGAATTAGATTTTCTTCGCTTTATGGTCATTTTATAAAAGGAATTATCTGTTTTATCTTTTCAATAAGATTAAAATTGATTGCATCATTCCATACAACAAAAAGCATTAACACCATAAGTAGTGTAAATCCGACCTGTGCAAATCGTTCTTGTAATTTAAAATTTACGGGCTTTCGAAATATTGCTTCAAAAATAATAAAAAACAAATGCCCCCCATCAAGTGCCGGGATCGGCAACAAATTAAAGATCGCAAGCGATATACTTAAAAATGCGGTAAACTGCATAAGGGTAACAATCCCCTGCTTTGCTACTCTATTGGTAATCATAATTATTCCCAGAGGACCGCTCAAAGCACGGGGTGTCAGCCGCCCCGTTACTAATCGATACAGAGCCCGATACGTCAATGTCGTAATTGAATACGTTGAAACAGCAGCCTCTTTCACTGCATCAGGGAAACTATATTTAATAAAGACGGACTCATCGCCGGGAACGACACCAATTTTTCTTGCGTGTATCTCATCACCAAAGGCATTCGTCTCTGAAACAACTTTTGGCATTAACGTAATTGATCTTTCTTCATCACCGCGCAAAACCTGCAATGTGATCACCTCATTGTGTGAGATCCCTATCGCCTTTCTCATCTCATCCCATGTTGAAACTTCTACCGAATCGACAGCGATCACTCTGTCATTAACAATGATGCCGGCTTCCTGTGCAGGAAAATTATCAATTATATCGCCAATAACCGGTGCAATCGATGGACTTCCTGACATAAATACGATAATTAACAATATGAATGCGAGCAAATAGTTCATACAGGGGCCTGAAAATATGATGGCAAACCGTTTTATGAGACTTTGCGAAAGATAGTCGGTCGGCTTTAATTCACCTTCCTTGCGATCTTCCAGTACTTCCCCTGCCAGCTTGACAAAACCGCCTAACGGTATGAGCGATAGTGCGTACACTGTTCCTTTATAGCTGAACTTGATCAGTTCAGGGCCAAAGCCTAATGAAAACTTCTCGACAGCAACCCCTGAAAGTTTTGCAAACAAGAAATGTCCGAGCTCATGAATAAAAATGAGCACACTCAGCACAACCAACGTTGGTACTATATTTTGTATGATCCCTAACACAGTTTTTCCGCCTCCTCTCGCGCCCAACGATCGACAGTAATGATAGTATCAATAGTCGGCGTTTGTATTATTTTGTGTTTTTTCATTACTGATTGAATTATCGTTGCTATTGAATGAAATGCTATCTTTTTATTTAAAAATTGCTCAACCGCCACTTCGTTTGCTGCATTTAAAACTGCCGGCATAGTGCCGCCGCATGCACCTGCCTGATACGCTAGCCGAATACAAGGGAATTTTTTATAATCAGGTTTTTTAAATGACAGCGTTTTAATTTTTGCTAAATCGAGACGTGAAAAATTATTCTGAAGTCGCTCAGGATAGGTCAAAGCATACACGATAGGAAAACACATGTCTGTTGTAGAAAGCTGCGCGATGACCGATCCATCAATATACTCAACCAATGAATGTATGATTGATTCACGATGAATAAGAATTTCTATTCGTTTAAGATCGATGTCATACAAATTCATCGCTTCAATGACCTCCAACCCTTTATTCATCATTGTTGCAGAATCTATCGTTATTTTTTTTCCCATTTTCCACCGTGGATGCCGCAGGGCTTTCTCTATCGTCACGGTGCGCAACAAATGATCAGGATAATCAATGAAGGGCCCCCCTGACGCGGTAATGATTATTTTTTTTACATACTCCCTTTTACTACCTGCCAGACACTGAAAGATAGCACTATGTTCGCTATCGATAGGGATAAATTTCACGTTGGAACGTCGTATCGCATCTTTTATTAATGGACCGGCGATAACCAGCGGCTCTTTATTTGCAATCGCAATATCCTTTTTCGCTCGTATCGCATCAAGGAGTGGCCGTAAACCTTTCATCCCGCTTAATGCAAATACCACTTGATTACACTGCGTGATGCGGGCAACCTCACGCAATCCTTCTTCACCGTTGACAACCTTTATTCGTAAGGCACTGAGCTTTTTGCGTAATAGCTGGGCCTTTTCTTCATCCCAAACGGCAATAACACGGGGACGAAATATTCGTGCTTGCTTCTCAAGCAGCGAAATATTCTCTTTTGCAGCAAGTGCGAGTACTTTAAATTCATTCTTGTGATGAGAAACAACGTCAAGCGTTGTTCGTCCGATCGATCCGGTCGATCCAATTATGGAAAGTTTTTTCATGGCTAGAATTCAATAAATACTTTAATATAATAATAGAGAAACGGAACGGTGAAAATAAGGCTATCCATGATGTCCAAAATTCCACCAAGACCAGGTATGGTGCCCGAATCCTTTACATTACATTCCCGTTTAATGAGGCTTTCGGCAAGATCTCCAAATTGGCTTAATACACCCAGTAAAATTCCTAATAGTACAAAATGTATAAAAGGAATATTTACAAAAAACGCCTTTAAAATTATAGCGGACAGAAATGACACTATCAAGCCACCAACCGCACCTTCCACACTTTTATTCGGGCTAATTTTTTTAAATGGTTTCAATTTGCCGAAATGTGTACCAATAAAATAGGCTCCCGCATCTCCCATCTTCGTTACCCAAATAGCAAACACTACCCACAGTGTCCCCTGGTCTAAAAAACGCAATTTTGTAAAGTATGATAGGAGAAGCCCCACGTAGACAAGACCAAAAAGGGTCGTTGCCGTATTAAGAAACCCGGCGTGTTTATTTTTTGAATTGAAATTTAAAAAGGAGAACGTGAGAATAGCTGAGCCAAAAATTAAAATTTCTCCCGGGTAATAGACAAAAAGAGGGAATAAGACGCCAAAGATTATTCCGACAATCTTATGTGGCTCCAACCCTTTGTTTTCGGTCATGGTAAAAAACTCATACAGGGCAAGCGCAATAACAAGCATATTAACCGGGATAAATACAAAGCAACTGGTGTGAAAATTGATATAATAGACTATCGACAGTATTATTGTCGAATAGATCAATCGTTTTGATAATGAATGTTTTTGTGCGATCATATTCTTTTACGCTTCCGTTACGTTACGTCCCCAAACCGTCTATTGCGTTTCTTGTACTCTTCAACCGCCTGCACCAGATCAACATGAGTAAAATCGGGCCAGCATTTATCGGTAAAATAAAGTTCCGAGTATGATAGTTGCCACAAGAGAAAATTACTGATACGCTGTTCGCCGCTTGTCCTAATTAAAAGGTCAGGGTCTGGAATATCTTTTGTCGATAAATGTTCTGCGAACAACTTTTCATCAATCTCGTCGCTGCTGATGCGATTCTCTGTGATGGCATGACCAATTTTTTTTACCGCATCAACAATTTCAGAGCGACCGCTATAACTTAACGCTAACGTAAAAACCAGGTCGTTATATTGCTTTGTTTCCTCAATATTCCTTTGTATTTTTTTCTGAATTGCTTCACTTAAAAGTTCAAGTCGCCCTATCGCATTAAATCGAATCTTTTTTTTATGCAACATATCCCGTTTTTCATCAAGGTATTGGGATAAATACTTCATCAACACGTTGATTTCATCTTTGGGGCGGTTCCAATTTTCAATGGAAAACGCATACAGAGTTAAATACGCAATACCCAGTAATAGACAACCATCGATAGTATGCTCAACAACTTCTATTCCCTTCTCATGTCCTTTATAACGAGGAAGTTTCCGCTCGTGGGCCCAACGACCATTGCCATCCATTATAATTGCCACGTGACGCGGTATGTTAGATTTGGTCATAAATGAGCACATATTTTAGCGAACAACAGTGAAGCTAAAATATTAGTCCGAATTTATACTTTGCCTGTTAAAACTGGCAAAGTATTAGCTGGTAAAAATATTTTTTTAAATAATTGTTACAAAACAATCGTTCGACTTCGCTCAGCACCGATGGAAACAATCGAAATCGGTACTCGAATCAACTGTGAAATTCTTTTTAAATATGCGCGCGCTTTTTTTGGCAGTTGTTTGAAGTGCTTACTCTGTCCTGTCGGCTTCATCCATCCTGGATGTTCTTCATACACCGGTTTTGCGTTTGACAATAATCGTGTATTTGCAGGAAAATTACGAATTATTTTTCCCTTAATGCGGTATCCTACGCACACTTTAATTGTAGACAGTTCATCTAAAACATCAAGCTTTGTTACGGCTAAACTGGTTAATCCATTGACCAGCGCTGCATGACGTACAACAACCGCATCAAACCAGCCACAACGGCGAGGACGGCCGGTTGTAGCGCCATACTCTCCCCCTTTTTCCCTGATTTTTTCCATCATGGTCGATGAAAATGCTGTCGGCAAAGGACCTTCGCCAACGCGCGTTGTGTACGCTTTAACAACGCCGATAACGTGATCAATATGTGTTGGGCCAATACCGGTCCCGGTCATTGCCCCGCCTGCTGTTGCATTCGATGAGGTTACAAAAGGATACGTCCCGTGATCAATATCAAGCAGTGTTCCCTGTGCCCCCTCAAATAATAATCGTTTCTTCTTCCCTATTGCATCATTGAGCAACAGTGTCGTATCGGTTATGTACGGTTTTAACCGTTTTGCATAATTGCGATAGGTTATCAGTAATTTTTGATACGAACATGATGGGCTCTTGTATATATTTTTAAATATTCTATTTTTTTCGAGTAAAATATTCGCAAGCCGTTCACGAAAATAAGCCTCGTCAATGACATCACACATACGGATTCCCAAACGCATCATTTTGTCGCCATAACAAGGGCCGATACCGCGTTTTGTCGTCCCGATTTTTGCTCTTTTCTGACGATCTTCTTCGCGAAGCGTATCGATAAGTGGATGAAAGGGGAAAATAAGATGAGCCCGATCACTAATACATAATCTTTTGCGAACCGAAATGCCTTCTTGCTGGAGAAAGGCTATTTCCTTAAAAAGAGCTTCCGGATCCACAACCACACCATTACCGATCACGCAGCGGGTATGGGGATGCAAAATACCAGAAGGTATAAGATGAAGAATAAATTGTTTTTTTCCTATTTTAATGGTGTGCCCGGCATTATTTCCGCCCTGATAGCGAATAATGTAATCGCTCTTCTTTGCAAGAATATCAATGATTTTCCCCTTACCCTCATCACCCCATTGTGCGCCAACTAATATTATATTAGACATCCGCGGCTCCCTCCATACGATACGATATCACACATGAACCCCCTGGAATAATTATCTTATTCCAGGGGGTATTTTTTTAAAAAAATCAACTAAAGCTCACTACGATTGCGCCGACAATATTTTTAAGTTTTTTAATCTTTTCTAAAATCTCATTTGGAATAACCTGGTCGGTATTAATGATCGTAATAGCAACATCCCCCTCTTTTTTTCTTCCGAGGGACATTTCAGCAATATTAACATTACTGGTGCCTAACATCGTTCCAATTTCCCCGACCATACCCGGTATATCTTGATTATGAATACACAACATAACGCCTTCAAGGACTGCATCGATATGATAATCATTAATGCGTACAATACGAGGCGAATTATTCCCAAACAGCGTGCCAACAACGGTGGTGACCTTAATGCCCGTTTGAATTTCGATTGCTATCGCATTTGAAAAATCACCGAGTTGAGAACTTTTACTTTCAATGACTTCAATGCCTCGTTCCTTTGCAATGATCGGCGCATTGACATAATTGATTTCGTTATCTTCTAACATTGGTGCCAAAACGCCTTTGATAACAGAAAGGGTTAATGCACTTAATTGAAAGTTTGTCACTTCGCCGCTATATTTAATGCTGATCCGCTTCAAGCCTTCTCCGCCGCTAAACTGCGTTACAAAAGTGCCGAGCCGTTCAGACAAATGCACCCACGGGCGTAGGACATTCATTGTGTCAGGATCAAATGAAGGTAAATTTACGGCATTTTTAATACCCCTTCCCAATAAAGCGTCTACAACCTGCTCAGCAACAGCAATACCAACATTTTCTTGCGCTTCTTCAGTCGATGCGCCGAGATGCGGAACAACGATTACTTGGTCAAGACTTAATAAGGGGCTTTCATACGGTGGTTCAGTCTCAAAAACATCGAGCGCTGCACCTTTCACTTTCCCCGATTTTATTGCCTCATACAGATCTGCTTCACTCACAATGCCACCGCGAGCACAATTAATGATACGGACGCTATCTTTCATAAGCGCAAACGTTTCCTTCTTAAATAAATATTTTGTTTCTGCAGTTTTTGGTGTATGAACGGTAATATAATCTGATCTCTTGCATAATTCGTTAATGTCAACCACTTCTACTTCAAGTTGCGGGCTGGTATCCGGAGAAATAAAGGGGTCATACACAATTATTTTCATGCCAAACGAAAGCATTCGTTTTGCAACCTCCTTACCAATACGACCAAATCCAACAATACCCAATGTCTTTCCGTATACTTCGGTACCGAGGAATTGGCTTCTTTTCCATTCTTTTTTACGTAACGATGCATCTGCCTGAGGAATATTCCTGCTCAGTGCCATGATCATTGCTATGGTATGTTCACAGGTCGATACGGTGTTGCCTCCCGGCGTATTCATAACAATGATACCTTTTTTACTTGCTGTCTCTAAATCTACGTTATCAACACCAACGCCGGCGCGGCCGATAACTTTTAGATTATTGGCACCTTCCAAAATATCTTTCGTAAGTTTGGTGCTACTTCTAATAACAATACCATCGTAGCCTTTAATGACTTCTTTTAATTCATCCGGCTTCATGCCGGTCTTTACATCGCAGGTAATCTTTTTTTCTTTTTTAAGAACTGCCAATCCCTTTTCCCCAAGCTTGTCACTGACTAATACTTTCATCGACGTTTATCTCCTTCAATGAGGCCATACTTTATGGAGTACGAAGTGCGACATAAAGTATATGGCTGAATTGATCCCGTTAGACAGCGAGCAAATCATAGTCTAATCGGGATAATGTATTTCATAATTATGTTAAATATAATTTTGACGTTTACCAGTATTCTTATTAAAAAATGGGTGCTGGGTACATGTAGTCATAATCTTACAACGTTTGGGCTTCACGTATCCCGTTAGACAGCGACCAAATCATAGTCTAATCGGGATAATGTATTTCATAATTATGTTAAATATAATTTTGACGTTTACCAGTATTCTTATTAAAAAATGGCTGCTGGGTCAAATTCAGCCAGCACATTTACGCTCATCTTTCACTAAAACAATTTGAACGTAAATCTGGGCTTCATTTGATCCACGTTTCCTGAAATTTTTTAACACCGGCACCTATTTCAAATGAATACCCTAATGCTGCCAATGCCTCTTCAATCGCCGCAATTCCTTGAATCACATCAAACTGATTACAATATCCCATATGCGCAATTCTAAAAAGTTTCCCTTTTAAGCTATCTTGTCCACCAGCAAGAGTAATTCCCATTTCATCACGGAGCTTCTTCACGAGTTTTCCGCCGTCAACCCCGTCTGGTACTCTAACCGCTGTAACGGCGTTTGACGGAAAATCGGACAAGAGTTTCAATCCCAACGCCTTCATTGCTTCGCGAGTTGCCTGAGCAAGCCGCGCATGTCGTGCCCATACTTCTTCCATCCCTTCAGCCTTTATCATCTGAAGTACTTTCTGCAGTCCAAGAACCAATGTAATAGCCGGCGTCCAGGGAACATCATTTTTATCAAGAGATTTTTTATACTTTTTTAAATTAAAATAAAACGATGGAATCTTTGATTGTTCAACCAACTTCCATGCTTTTTCACTCACACTCAGAAAAGCAAGTCCTGGTGGCAGCATGAGCCCTTTTTGAGAGCCAGCGATAACTACATCGACGCCCCACTCATCTGTTTCTAGTTTATCAGAACCAAGTCCACTAATGGCATCAGTTACTAATACCGCGTTTGTCTTACTGACGACCGCCGCGATTTTTTTAATGTCATTCAGGACCCCGGTTGATGTTTCTGATAAAGTTGTATACACTGCCTTGATAGATTTATCTTTGTTTAATTTATCTTCAATGATTTTAGGATCAACTGCTTTTCCCCACTCAACATCGATAACATCACATTCGATACCGAACGCTTTACCGATGAGGCCAAATCGTTCTCCGAATTTCCCGCCATTAACGGTAATGATTTTATCGCCCGGTGACAGTAACGATGAAATAGACGTTTCCATTGCGCCGGTTCCCGATGATGCAAAGACAAATACATCATTTTTTGTTCTGAAAATATCTTTCAGTGCGCTTGTCACATCAGAAAATATCGCCTGATACTGTGGTGTGCGGTGATGAAAAATAGGATGCGCCATCTCAAGCATAACCGATTCTGGTACTTTTGACGGTCCTGGTGATAAAAGAAAATTCTTTTTTAACATTTAGGTCTCCTTCAATGAGGCCATACTTTATGGAGTACGAAGTACGACATAAAGTATATGGCCGAATTAATCCCGTTAGACAGCGAGCAAATCATAGTCTAATCGGGATACAGTAATCATTGTTACGGTGCGAATTAATACTTTATCTGCTAACAGCAGGTAAAGTATATGTTCTGCCATCAAACTTACGTCATTTCATTCCGTAAGTTTGGGCTTTACGTATCCCGTTAGACGGCAGTCAAAGCATTGTCTAATCGGGAACTGTTCATAATGTCCTACGCAAATCAGGATCACCATTTACACTTAACATTTTTCATTAATTTAAAAATGTTAAGTATAAATTCGGTCTAAAACTTACGTCATTTCATTCCGTAAGCTTCGACTTCATTTATCCTTCAAATTTCTTAAGACATACACATAATACATATTTGTTCTGCTGG
>JAHJGZ010000238.1 GCA_018823795.1 Candidatus Omnitrophota bacterium | reverse complement strand
GGGAATCTGTGTGCTCTCCCAGATAACGGACTCCCGCCTGCGCGGGAATAACAGAATGGGATGCACCAAGAGAATAAAAACATTATGTCAGACGAAGTAAATTATGTCGTTAACTGGGAGGACGAAGCAACCCAATGCCAAAATTGCGCCAGCTTCCAATCTCATGGGGGCAAAAATGCCTGCGTGCCGGAAAACAAGACTTTTGAGGAGGCTCTGGAAAAATACGGCGAAGTTTCGCCTAACGGTCACTGCAATTTTTTTGAAGCGAAATAATTATTTCCAAACAAAAAATTCCTTACTAAAGGAATTTTTTGTTTATTCTAAATTCTTAAATTTTAAATCTCAACTCCTAAGCTCTTTCTACGTACTCCCCCGTATCAGTATTGATCCGTATCTCATCGCCCTCGTTTATAAACATCGGCACGTTCGCTTCGGCGCCGGTTTCGAGTTCCACAACTTTAGTAACATTCCCAGCGGAATTGCCTTTTACTCCCGGAGGCGCGAATGTCACCTTGAGAGTTACTTTGACAGGCAGATCAACTGCTACCGGCTTTTCTTCAAAATATAAAACATTAACATCAGTGCCGTCTTTTAAATATTTAATCTTTTCGCCGATTGAATCAAGTGATAAGCCAAACTGCTCATAAGTTTCATTGTCCATAAAAATCACTTCATTCTCGTCCTTATACAAATAATTCATCTTTTTGGTTTCAGTTTCAGCCTCTTCTGCCTTGTCATTTCCTTGAAAAGTCTTATCAAGCATATTGCCGTTAATCAAATTTTTCAACTTAACCTTGAGCACAGCCCCGCCCCGGCCCATTTTGTGATGGTCGGTCTTTAAAATAACATAAGGCTCATTATTCACCTGAATGACCTTGCCAGTTTTAATCTCATTTAAACTTAACATGAATCATGTATCATGTAGCACGTAACATATGGTAATATGTTTTTTGTTACATGTTTTGTGTTACCTAAAAATTATCTGTTAACAAATCCTAGCAAAGCTATCGCTCTAGCGCGCTTTATCGCCGTAGCTAACTTTCTTTGATGCTTGGCGCAAGTGCCTGTTCTTTGGCGAGGCAATATCTTTCGATGATAATTGATAAACTTCTCCAGGAGGCGGATATCTTTATAGTCAACATCATGGACATTATTGTCGCAAAAATAACAAGTCTTTTGAGTTTTTGTTGTCGCGTTGTTTTTCATATTAGATATAATAGTTTATCCACCATTAATAACCAACCAGCACTAATGGATGCTTTATACTATAAACTTTTTAACTTTACACTAAAATGGTATGTTTTCAACTTTGATGTCTTCTTCAACCACATCATCATCTCCTGCCGGCTCGTCAATATTGATTACCGGTTCGCTATTTGCGGATGGCTGTTCATCTGGCATTGGCGCCATGTTACGCGATGCTGGGCTAGAATTCACAGCTCCGGCTCTATCTAGCATAATCATGTTATCAGCAATGATTTCTGTGCGGTATCTTTTTACATTATCTTGGCCAACCCAATCCCTAGTCTGAATTCTGCCTTCAAGATAAATTTTGGCGCCTTTGCGCAGATATTGCCCGCAAATCTCAGCCAATCTTCTCCAGGCAACTACATTATGAAATTCTACCTTCTCTTGCTTCTGGCCGGATTGATCAGTCCAAACCAAATTGGTAGCAACGCTAAAGGAAGCAACAGTCTGCCCCGTAGGGGTGGTTCTGACTTCAGGATCTTGAGTTAGCCTCCCGATAATCATAGCTTTGTTAAGATCCATAGATTTTGCATATTCACGACTATTATTTTTGACAATAAATAACCGTAAATAAAATTAATATTAAATATTTTTGAAGTAATTAGTAACTCGCGATTAGTAACTGGGTCTTATGTCCCAGGTTACAAATTACAGATTACGAGTTACTATTTACAATAAATCTCCCGTATCCAAAATCTTATCAAGCTTTTCGTCCAAATCTTCCAGGTCAACCTTTTTCTCCGGCTTTTCGTCTTGCTTTTTAGCTTTCTCTTCTTTCTCTTCTGCCTCTATTTTTTCCATGCTCTTAGCGGCGATTTTTTCCGCAATCTTTTTCTCTTCTTCAATTTCTTTTATCGTCTTCAGCTTTTTCCTGACAATCTGATGCCTTAAGACTTCACTCATCATCCGCAGAAGCCGATCAATCTTGGCCAATTTTTCCCGCTCTGCATCAAACTCAATTAAATTATAATATCCATGATGATTGCGGTCAATCGGATAAGCCAGCTTCTTCTTGCCCCAATTCGCTTCGTGAGTGATTTCTCCGCCGTTTTCGCTAACGATGGTTTTAATCTTGGAAGCTATTTCGACTGCTTCATTGTCAGTATATTTGTTGGGAATAATAAAAAGCATTTCATAATGCATGTTTCCTTCTTTTTTGACTTTTG
>JAHJGZ010000048.1 GCA_018823795.1 Candidatus Omnitrophota bacterium | reverse complement strand
CTCCTTCTCCCTGGTCTGCTCCTTCTCCCTGGTCTGCTCCTTCTCCCTGGTCCGCTCCTTCTCCCTGGTCCGCTCCTTCTCCCTGGTCCGCTCCTTCTCCCTGGTCCGCTCCTTCTTCTCCCTGGTCTTCTTCTTCTCCCCGCCCTTCCCCTGGCTTTTCTTCTTTATCCTCTTCCTGATCTTCCTTCCCTTCCCCTAACGTTTCTTCTTTATCCTCTTCCTCTTCCTGATCTTCCTGATCTTCCCGATCATCCTCAGCATCCTCATCGTCCACTGTCCACACCCCGATATAGCGTACAAAAAGAGCTTCACCTTTAAGGCCACGATAAATAGTCATTGTTTTTGTTTCATTAGACTGCTCATTATAGTTGAAAAGATGAATGGTATTACTTGCCGACGATGATACAAATATGTGATTACCTTCCGTATCAATCAATCCGGTATACTGCACCGATGTAACGGGGCCGATATGTCCCTTATACGTTGCTAATTTTTTAGTTTTATTGCCATCAATATTATAGGTGAATAACTGTACCGTGTGATCCTGTGATGCAGTTACAAACAGGGGATCACCAGATTCTAAATGCATGAGCCCGGTAAATTGGACATCGACAACTTTTTCTGAGTGAGAGAAATAAGTTGCCAGCTTTTCTGTTTTTTTTGATTCGATATTGAGTGAAAATAACTGTACTGTTTTATGAACCGCTGACACAAAAATATGATCACCGTTTTCACGGGTAAGACCTGTATAACGTACCGTGCTCAGAGGATCTTTATACAAATCGAAGCTACTAAATTTCTGCGTCTTATTTGTTACACTATTAAAACTAAACAATTGCACTATATTGCGTCGGAATGATGCAACAAATATAAGGTCAAGGTCTGCGCTGGTCAAACCATCATAACGTACCGCAGTAACATTGCCATGATATTCACTATAAGTCGACAATAACCTTGTCGCATATGTAGTTAAATTGAAACTAAAGAATGAAATAGTCCCATCATCAGACGCAGTTACAAAAATATAATTGTCCTCACTGTCAGTCAAGCCGGTATATTGTGCATAATTAACCGTCTTGCGATGTTCGTCAAAACTCGCTAATTTTTTTGTCATTTTTATTTCAGGATTAAAGCTAAACAACTTCACCGTCCTGTCACGTGAAGCTGATATAAGTATGGGGTTATTTTTTTCATCGAATAATCCCGTAGCATTAACATAGGTGATACCATCACGATGCCCTCCGTAATAACCACATGGTATTAGCCGATTGTCTGCAATACGATATGAAAATATTTTAGAAATCCCCTTCTCAGATGCAGAAATAAAAAAATGGTCGGCGTCTTCGAGGGAAACTGCCTTCTTGTCTGAGTCCGCCCACGTCCCTCTCTTCGCCCTATCTAAAAACACTTTTAACGGCCGCCCCTTCTTCATGGTCTTGTTCTTTTTTTTCTTCTTTTTTGCTTTCTCCGTTATCTCTTTTTGATCCTTGATGCCTTTATCTTGAGTAATTATTTTTGGTTTCTTTTCCGTCCCGTTGTCTTCCTTTTTGATCTTCTTTTTTTTCTGTATCTTCCGTTGGTCATGCGTTTCTTCCATGATTTGTTTTTTGCGCAATACAAATTCCAAGTTAAATTTTGCGTCTTCATCATAAGGATCTAATTTTAAACATTCTTTATAAGCACGTATCGCCTTATCAAAATCACCAACTCGATAATACGCATTGCCACTGTTGTATAATAAACGCACTCGCATTTCTACAACATCAGTACGTTCGAGCATTTTATTTATCTCAATAAGCGCTTCTTTATATTTACCCACTTGATACAACACATTTGCTATGTTATAACGTACAGCAATAGAATCGGGATGATCAATGAGCATTCGCCGATAGATTTCCATCGCTTTCTCATACTCCCCCGCCTCATAATATATATTGCCTTCCTCCGTTTCTGACGAAAGCGTATCAATAAAGCCGCAGAGCAACACCGGCGTCAATAAAATGATAATCGCATATATCAAAATTTTCATAGTATATTCCAATAATTTATCTTACTTTTCGCTCTCCAAGGATGAATTCGATTACTAACAATATAAAAGCTACCAGTAAAAGAGCTTGAAAGTGATCTTCTTTTTTAATAATCATCACATTCTTAAACTCTTGTTGCTCTAATGTTTTTATATGATTATATATTAAGCCAATTTCCTTATCCGTTGCTGTCGCTTGATAATACAGACCTTCTGAAGAGTCCGTTAATTTTTGCAACGTTTTATCTTCGAGACGACTAAAAATGATATTGCCTAATTTATCTTTCTTATTTTCGACAACATCATCATGCTGTATAGGAATGGGACCTCCTTTGGTTGTTCCCACACCAATCGCATAGATGCGAATACCAAGCTTCTGGATACGCTTTGCCATCTCTTGTATACCGGCCTCATGATCTTCACCGTCCGAAAAAATGATCATAATATCATACGCGTGTTTGTTGTCTTTAAAAGAAGTGATCCCCGCATTCACCGCGTTCGCAACTGAGGTCCCCTCATTAGGAATAGAATCAATGTTTACAGAATCAAGAAAAAGTCTAAAAGCTGAATAATCGAGCGTCAATGGACAGATGAGAAAGCTATCTCTTGAAAATGCTACAAGGCCGATGCGATCACCTTTTAATTTCGTTACAAGATTATGGATCTTTAGTTTTGCATTCTGAATACGATTTGGTTTCATGTCTTGAACAAGCATACTTTTTGACGTATCTAGCAAGAACATAATATTAACCCCTTTTCGAGTTATTCGTTCTTTTTGATCCCCCCATTGCGGCCGCGCAAGTGCAAGCTCCATCAAAAGCAACGTGACGACAAACAATACTATTCGCTGCTTCTCTTTCGTTACAGAATAATTTAACGAAATTTTATTAAATGTCTCATGCCGTGCAAATTTCTCTTTCACTCTTTTCTTTCTTTCGAGGCTGATATATATAAACCATATGACGAATGGAATAAGCCATACAATCAATAAGTTTTTTGGGCTATACCACTGCATACTACGTCTCTCCTTAAATAATTGATTACGGAATTTTAAAAAACACAGTGTGCGTTGCAACAATCTCGATAATAAGTACCATTAAAGCTAAATAGATAAAAAACGAAAACACTTCCAAGAAACTCACGTATTCCTTTACCTGCATTTCAGTTTTTTCAAGGCGATTAATTTCCTTGTAAATTTCTTCTAATGACTTCTGATCGCGAGCTCTAAAATAAAGTCCGTTTGTTAATGTAGCGATTTTCATTAATGTCTTTTCATCTATTTTAACATCGACATTCATGTAGCGCCGTCCAAAAAGGGGGTCATCCACCGGATAGGGAACCATTCCCTCCTTTCCTATTCCAATGGTATAAATTTTAATGTTAAATGTTCGTGCAATTTCAGCTGCCATTAGGGGATCTATCTGTCCCGCATTATTCTCTCCATCAGTCAGTAAAATAATTATTTTACTCTTAGCATTGCTATCCTGTAAGCGATTAATAGCATTGGCAATGGCTAACCCGATAGCAGTACCGTCTTGAATCATACCTATCTGAATTTCACTTAATAAATTACACAGAACATCGTGATCTAACGTAAGGGGACATTGAGTAAAACTTTGCTGGGAAAAGATAACAAGTCCGATTCTGTCATGCGGGCGTCCCTTGATAAATCTGTTGGCCTCTTCTTTGGCAATTTCAAGTCTATTCGCCGGCTGAAAATCCTCTGCTTTCATAGAACCTGAAATATCCAACGCAAGAATAATATCGATACCTTCTGAGGTACGCTCTCTTTCCGCTTCACGTATTTGTGGCCGCGCCAATGCTATAACAATAAGCAAAAATACTAATGAGCGGAGCACAATAGGTATTCTGATTGCAAAAAAACTACTAGGAAGATGCATTTGCTTTAATAGAGAAAATGAAGAGAATCGTATACTACTTCTTCGTCTCGATTTTATAGTAAAAATGTATAAAAGAGGTAGTAACAAAAGCAATATAAAAAATTGGGGATTTTTAAATACAATATCCATATTGACTAAAACATTCCGTTTTTATTTAAAGTTATCTTTGCGTATTGTTGTCTGCTGCTGCACGTTGATCCATTTTTATTCGCCACGTGTTGCCTACAATCGTTTTTGCAATGAGGTAACTATTCATTATTTCGTTTGTAGGAGGACGGTATTTAGCGAACTTGACTATATCGCAACTAACCATAAAATCTCTGACTGTTTTTTGCACATTATCGTCAATGGCAATCTTCTTAAGAAATTTTATGCATTCAGACGTTGTCTTATCAATCATCGGCACATCATAAAGACGCGCAAGATAATTTTTAGTGATCATAACAAGGCGAAAATAATATTCTTTTATCTTCCCTTCAGCGACTAAAGTAGAATCACGCAATACATCCAATGCCTTATACGTTTCTTCATTAAGGGGGAGAACAACTTCTTCCTTTGTTAAAGTTCCACTTTTCGAATAATATTTTCTTAATAGTATTGAGCAAAACACAACCAATCCCATCAAAAGCAATGCCCCGACAATAAAAACAACGGTATAATTGGCTTCAATAGATACTACCTCTTTTACCATTTTGATATCTTCGCTGGTATCATCTGCGCCAATAACGCTCTTTACTACAACATACACAGGATTAACTTGAATAGTTTTTTTTACGCGATTCTTGTCGATATATTTTATGCGTTGCCCTTCGATCTTATACTCACCTGGTTGAAATATAACAAAAACAAATTGCTTATACAAAGTGGTATCCCCTTTCTCATTAGTCTGCAAGGGAAACTCTTTAACATCACTTATTTCTACGATTGTTTCGAGTTGGGGAGATGCAATATCGGACAGAATCTTTATAGTGGGACTATATCGTAACGTTACCACATAGTTAATCTTATCACCTACGGCAATGAATGCCTTGTCAATTCCTGCATCAACTGATATGTAATCATCGTTCTCCTCAACTGCTGAATCGCTTGAGATAATAAATACTAATGAAATTGAAATCCAAAAACATATAATAACAATAATTTTCATGATCGTTTTTTTCTCGATTCAAAAAAAGCACGAAGTGGTTTCACATACGATTGTGTAATATCAATATCGATCTTATCAATTCCTTTTGAATTAAAGAGATGATTTTTCGCATACGCATTTTCTGCTGCTGCTTTCTGATACTGTTCCCGAAATGCTTCACTCTTTGTATTGAGAAACATCGTTTCTCCTGTTTCCGCATCCTCTAATTCTACGTACCCGACAGATGGCATAGTACGTTCACGTGGATCAAAGATGTTTATGGCAATCACATCGTTATTACGTGCAAGAATTTTTAAAGATAATTCATAATCTTTATCAATAAAATCAGAAATTACAAAAACAACCGCTTTGCGTGTAAGTACGTTATTTAACGTTTCAAATCCTAACTGCAAATTCGTCCCTTTATGTTCCACCTTATGGTAAAGTATGTCTCTGACAACTCGCAGAACGTGTTGCTTCCCTTTTTTTATGGGAATATATTTTTCGATCGTATCTGAAAACATTAAAAGACCAATTTTATCATTATTCCTAATAGCAGAAAAAGCAAGGACGGCACATAACTCAGCTGCAATTTCCGATTTAAGCTTTTGCTCGCTTCCAAAAAGAAAAGAAGAAGAAACATCAACAGCAAAAAAAACAGTAAGTTCTCGCTCATCATGAAACACCTTTACATGAGGAAAACCTGTCCGCGCGGTCACATTCCAATCAATAGAACGTATATCATCACCAGGATAATATTCACGCACCTCCGCAAACTCCATTCCATGCCCCTTGAAAGCCGATTCATATTGACCACCAAACATAGCATCAACTAATTGAGTGGTGCGAATTTCAATATACTTAATCTGTTTAATTATTCCTTTAGGAATCATAGTTGTTTTCTCAACTCCTCCGAATTTCTTCCCTCTGTGCCGCTGGGCAAGCTTGGGTTGCTAATTTATTATTAATGAAAATATTTATGGCACCTCGATTTCATCAAATATTTTTTTAATAATATCCTCAGAAGTAAGTTCTTCGGCCTCAGCTTCGTAGGTAACAATTAAACGATGACGTAATACATCAGTGCCAATTTCTTTGATGTCATCAGGAATAACATAGCCACGTCCGTTAATAAATGCATTTGCTTTCGCAACGACGGCTAAATAGATACTTGCACGAGGTGATGCACCGTAGGAAATTAATGGCTTGAGATCTGCGAGATTAAACTTTTCTGGATTACGTGTCGCAAATATAATCCTGATAATGTAATCTTTAATTTTCTCATCGATATAAATGTCATTGACGACGTTACGCACTTTGAGAATATCTTCAGCGTTTATGACTTGTTCAATGGCGGGCAACTGAGTGGCAGTCATTCTTTCTAATATTTCCTTCTCTTCTTCTTGAGTGGGATAGGTAATATTTAATTTTAACATAAAACGATCAATCTGTGCCTCAGGAAGAGGATAGGTCCCCTGTTGCTCAAGAGGATTTTGCGTCGCAAGAACAAGAAACGGTTCTTCAAGTTGAAATGTTGTATCACTTATAGTGATTTGGCGTTCCTGCATTGCTTCGAGTAACGCACTTTGAACTTTAGAGGGGGCACGATTTATTTCATCTGCAAGAATGAGATTAGCAAATAACGGCCCTTTCTTTATAGAGAAATTTCCATCTTTTTGATTATAAATCATTGTCCCCAATAAATCTGCGGGCAATAAATCCGGCGTAAACTGAATCCTTTGAAATTTTGTGCCAATAGCTTGCGATAATGTCTTAACCGACATCGTTTTAGCTAACCCCGGTACCCCTTCAATCAAAATATGGCCATTTGCTAATATCCCCATAAGTAATCGTTCTAGTAAATACTGTTGGCCAACAATAATTTTATTCATCTCGCCAAACAATTTTTCTACAAATCCAAACTCCGCTTCTACCCTATCATTAACAGCCTTTACATAACTATCCATACTCATGTCTCCTTTTTTTTATAGAAACATTAATTTCCATTTATTTATAACTTTATAGCCCTATTATAATCCTAAACTGTTTAATTTTAATGTATTATGCTTACTTATTCAATAAAAAAAGAGGTTAAGCAATTGCTTAACCTCTTTCCTCAACTAAATCAAAACTATAATAAATAGCTTAATTTTTCTTGTCTTTATCTTCATCCATTACTTCATAGTCAGCATCGACAACATCCTCTTTTTTATCTTTCTGTGCTGATTGATTTTGTGCTTCATTTGGTTGGCCTTGTCCACCAGGAGCGCCCTGTTGTGCTCTGTTTTTAGTAGCTTCTTCATACATCTTTTGTGCCAAACTATGTGAAGCTTGAGTTATTTTTTCAACACCCTTATTCATTTCTTCAAGATTGTCTGATTTCAACGCCTCTTTCGCTTCGTTAACCGCTTCCTCAACTCGTTTTTTCTCATCATCAGAAATCTTATCACTATTTTCTTTTAAACTTTTTTCGGTTTGATAAATTAAATTATCGAGATTATTACGTGCCATAATCAGTTCATGCTTTTTCTTATCTTCTTCAGCATGTTCTTCAGCTTCCTTGACTAGCTTCCCCACTTCTTCCTTCGCTAATCCTGAAGATGATTCTATCTTTATTTTTTGTTCCTTCCCTGTTCCTAAATCCTTCGCTGAAACATGTACAATGCCATTAGCATCAATATCAAAGGTAACTTCGACTTGGGGCACACCACGTGCTGCTGGCGGAATACCGATTAAATCAAATCTGCCAAGTGTTCTGTTATTCGATGCTATTTCACGTTCACCTTGCAGGACATGGATACTCACGGCGGTCTGGTTATCCGCGGCAGTTGAAAAAATCTCGCTTTTCTTTGTTGGAATCGTGGTATTTCTCTCGATTAATTTTGTCATAACACCACCTAATGTTTCAATCCCAAGAGAAAGCGGCGTCACATCAAGAAGCAACACATCCTTAACATCCCCCATTAAAACACCGGCTTGTATTGCTGCGCCAAGCGCAACAACCTCATCAGGGTTTACTCCTTTGTGTGGTTCCTTACCAAAGAGCTTTTTAACTCTCTCTTGTACAGCCGGCATTCTTGTTTGCCCGCCGACCAAGATAACCTCATCAATACCAGATGCTGGGATTCCTGCATCACGTATTGCTTGCTCACACGGACCAACAGTCTTTTCAATGAGATCTTGTACCAACTGTTCGAGCTTAGCGCGCGTAAGAGTAATATTAAAATGTTTAGGACCATCTTGATTAGCGGTAATAAAAGGAAGGTTAACTTCTGTCTCTAATGATGTCGACAACTCACATTTTGCCTTTTCCGCAGCCTCTTTCAGGCGCTGCACCGCCATTTTATCTTTTGCCAGGTCGATTCCTTCCGATTTTTTAAATGCGGCAATCAAGTGATCTATTATTCTTTGATCAAAATCATCACCACCCAAATGGGTATTACCATTTGTTGATTTAACCTCAAATACCCCATCACCTATTTCCAGTATTGAAACATCGAACGTTCCACCACCAAGGTCGAAAACAGCTATTTTTTCATCTTTTTTCTTATCAAGCCCATATGCTAATGAAGCAGCAGTTGGCTCATTGATAATACGTAAGACTTCGAGTCCCGCTATCTTACCTGCATCTTTTGTGGCTTGCCGTTGTGCATCATTGAAATATGCCGGCACCGTTATTACTGCTTTACTAACTGTTTCACCAAGGTACGATTCAGCATCGGCTTTTAACTTTTGTAAAACCATCGCTGATATTTCAGGGGGTGTATAGGACCGCCCCTTAACCTCAATTACGGCATCACCATTTTTATTTGCAATTACCTTAAAAGGGACTAATTGCTTCTCTGCGTTCACTTCATTAAATCGTCTTCCAATGAATCGTTTAGCACTAAAAATTGTATTTTCCGGATTTGTAATAGCTTGCCTCTTTGCAGGTTGTCCGGCAAGCCTTTCGTTAGACTTTGTGAATCCAACCACCGACGGTGTTGTTCTATTGCCTTCTTTATTTGGTATAACCTTCGGCTCATTACCCTCCATAATTGCGACGCATGAATTTGTCGTCCCTAAATCAATTCCAATAACCTTTGCCATTTTCTTATCTCCTTTTTTAATTTTTTTTACTTACATAATTCAACTATACTGTTGATATTGTATATTCAATTATGATGCCATTTATGCGTTAATCCATAACGTACTTATAATAAGGCACTTAACTCATTATTTACAGAACTAATTTTGTATCACTTGCTTGTCTTGTATACAAATGACACACAACTTATTGCGCCATTTGTATACATCTCCGATACGATTAATCTGATCGAAAACGAAATTAAAAAAGATTTCAGAAAATGTCCTATTTTGCCGTATTATATAGAGTAACAGTTCAAACTCCGGTATACGAATATGAAACAGAAAGATAAAAAAATCATAAAGGCAACCAGCCATTTTCGTTTACTTTCACTAGCCTTCCTCCTGCCACCTCTTACCGTTGTTTGTCTGTTTGGATTGTGGAGTAGTGAATTAAAAGAAAACGCACAACTCATTACCACCCAGAGTATGTTTCCTTTGGCGGCTTTTATTCTGAGTACACTTTTTTCCTTTTTTCTTCTTTATTTTCTTTTGCGTGGTATTGATATGATCAATAATAAAATTACCCATATCGTCCCCTTATTCAAACTTTCATCCTACTATATCGAGCCTAAAACAAATACGCGTGGAATTTCACATGTATTTAGCGGGATTTTAAATACCATTGACGCGTTAAGCGTGTACATTAAAGATATTAATCAAGAAAAGGTAGGCATCTCTGATTCAAAATTCAAAATAGAAATGGACTCGATTTATGATTCTCTGTTAAGTAATATTTTTAACCGTAGACACACCGAAGAACTTCTTAAGAAAAGTATTAAAGAATTAAATCCAGCAAAAGGATTGGCTGTTGCTATTCTTGATATTGACCACTTTAAAGAAATTAACGATCAATATGGCCATGACTGTGGCGATTTTGTATTAAAGGAAATCGTCTCGTTAATACCATCGTGTCTACGAAATGAAGATATTCTCGGACGTTGGGGCGGTGAAGAATTTTGTATTCTTACCGTAATAGACAACGCAACAATAGCAAATAAAATTTATGAACGTGTGCGAAAGCGTATTGAAGGTACAACACTGATTTATATCGCCAAGGAAGGAAAACACATCCCGATAAAACGCACGATAAGCATCGGGTTTACTTTCTATCACCATCAAGAGAATACGAGCATGGAACAGATTGTCAAAAGAGCAGATGAAGCTCTGTATCATTCTAAAAATAGCGGACGCAACATGGTTACCGTCTTCAATCTGTAATATGTATCAAATCCCATATTCTGCCAATTTCCTATAAAGAGTTCTTCGTGAAATACCCAACTTTTTTGCAACATGCGATTTGTTGCCGTTCAATTCGTAAAGTGCAGACACAATAAGCTGTCTTTCCATTTCACGGATATTAACATTGCTTATCATTTTATCTGTCTGAGTTCTTACCGAAGCAACGGGCGCAATCGATTCGCTGATATCAGCTGGAATATTTAAGAATGTCAGCGTATCTGTTTTCGATAACACGACCATTCTTTCTATAATATTTTTTAATTCCCTCACATTACCAGGCCAATGATAGTGGATCATTGCTTCCATTGCCTTTGGTCCAATAGTATGTATTTGCTTATGATTAACATGACAATAATGCCTTAAGTAATAATTAATAAGTGGTCTAATGTCATCCCTTCGTTCACGTAAAGGTGGTATTTTTATAGATACCACGTTTAAACGATAATATAAATCCTCTCTAAACTTTTGCAGCCTTATTTCATCAGTAAGAATTTTGTTTGTCGCCGAGACAATCCGCACATCAACCCTTATTGTCTTCATACCACCAACGCGTTCGAATTCTCCTTCTTGCAGGACACGCAATAGCTTCACCTGCATCTCTCCTTTGATTTCGGATATCTCATCGAGGAACATCGTTCCTTTGTGGGCTTGCTCAAAACGTCCTAAATTCCGTTGGACTGCTCCGGTAAAAGCACCTCGTTCATGACCAAACAATTCACTTGCCAATAAGGTGTCAGTGAGAGAGGCACAGTGAACCGGTACAAATCTTTCATTTTTCCGTAAGCTCAAGGAATGAATCATGCGAGCGACTAATTCTTTTCCCGTACCGCTTTCCCCTTCAATTAATACAGAAGTATTCGTTGGTGCTACCTGCTTGATAGCATCAATTATCTCTGACATCTCCTTTGACTCATAGATAATTTCATCAAACTCATATTTTTCTTTGAGCTGTAACTTTAGTTCCTTATTTTCCTGCTCAAGTTTTTTTTTACTTACCGCTTTTTTTAAAGTTTCAAGCAATTCATAGGTGTTTACCGGTTTTGTTATATAATGAAATGCACCACTCTGAATTGCTTTTACCGCATTTTCTACCGTTCCATACGCAGTAAATACAATCACTAATGTCTCAGGACTTAATTTCTTTATCTTTTCAAGAAGTGTTAACCCATCCATTTCAGGCATTCGTAAATCGGTGAGTACAATATCAGGCATATCACGCTTGACTATTTCCAAAGCACGATAACCATCAGTTGCGGTATCCACCTCATAGTCATGAGCCTCAAGTAAACTTTTTAAACCTTCTCTTGTATTTCGTTCATCGTCTACGATCAATAAGGTTGAGTCTCCTACCATACGCGTACTCCTTATTAGCTACTGTTACTTTGTTTAAAACTAGCAGCATGAGTCAGTTGTAATTTCTCCCTCCTCAAAGGAATCATCACCATAACAACAGTACCGTGTCCCGGCTTTGATTCTACATGAACGCGACCACGATGGGTCTTTACAATATTATACACATTCATCAATCCGAGCCCCGAGCCTTCTTCCTTGCTGGTATAATATGCATCAAATATATGAGGGAGATCCTCCTCGTCAATACCCACTCCGGTATCTTTACATATGATCGACACAAGATTTCCTTTGAGCGTTGATTTGATTTCAAGCACTCCTCCGTCGGGCATAGCTTCAATCGAATTTTTAATAATATTTAAAAATGCTTCATATAGTTTCTCGGCATTAATAAAAAAAATCGGGATCTGCGTATCCAGCTTCATATCAATCGTTATGTTCCTATGTTTTATTTCCGGCATTAAAAAATGAGTTGCGTTCTCAATACACTTATTGATATTTCCCTCTTTAAAGAACCCTATTTTGCTCCGTGTCATATTAAGAAAATTTTTTACTATCTTATCCAGTCGCTTGGTCTCACTAGAAACGATCTTAATCCACTGAGAGATATCGTCTATTTTACCACTCTTGATACTTTGGTTAATTAATTGCAAATAAATATTAATCGTATTAAGGGGGTTGCCAATTTCATGAGCAATGCCTGCTGCAAGTTTTGTAATCGATTCGATAGTATCTTGTTGCTGAGACAATGCAAGTTCATCCTCTATGCAAAGATCATGTATGATAACAATATATGCGATCATATCCGGTCCGATACTACCCCGTCCTTTATGGTCATATAAGGGGATAAGGCTTATTCTTAAACACATCTGTTTTGGTTTCAGTACTTCCATGCGTTTATGCACCACACGTTGCGATTGTTCAAAATGTTTCCGTATAAAATCGTACAACACTTTGTCTTCAAAAACAGTCTGCAGAGAGGGCATAACTTCTGCTTGGGAACGAACTAAAATATCTTGTGCGGCATTATTGCTAAAGGTTACGATCCCCTGTGTATTGATAATAAGAATGCCCTCAGGACATTCATTTAAAATTGTATAGGCAAAGTCTTTTTCATTGGAAATTTTTCGGACATAATTTTCAAGGCTTGTTCTATCTATCTTATCAAGTCGCTTTAAAAATTTATCCAAGAATCCGTCATGTTTAGTTATCATCTTTAACTCCATGGACCGCTTCAATTAGTTGCTTTACTTTCCCCTTATCCTTAACCCCCGGCTTTATTTCTAACTGGCTCGATGCATCAATGGCATAAGGATTCAGTGCTCGAATTACTTCAAAAGCATTATCTGCACTAATTCCTCCACTGATAAATACATCTCTATCTTTTAAAAAATCAATTTTCTTTACTAAAGACCAATCAAAGACTTTGCCAGTTCCTCCATGTTCTTCAATAGAAAATGTATCAAAGAGAAATTTTGTGACCTTTTCATATTGCCGAACCGCATCAAATGAATCGATGTTCTTGATTCTAAAAGCTTTAATGACGTCATACCCACGATTAATAAAATAATTGCAAAATGCCGGCGTTTCTTCACCATGAAACTGAACAATTCGAATGCCAACACTTGAGCAAATTTCCTCGATCTCCTTTTTCCGTCCATTTAAAAAAACGCCTACATATGTATTAAAATTTTTAGTTTTCTTCAAAATGCGCATAGCCGTTTCCTTGATAATGCGACGTTTGCTCGGTGCAAAAATAAGCCCCACGTAATCAGCACCACATGAAATCGCAAATTGCGCATCATCTGCATTAGTAATACCACATATTTTCACCTTTGTCATATCGTTGGCACTCCTCGAAGTTTATGCATTGTATTAATAATGTCCGGTGACTTTAATAATACTTCCCCAATTAAAAACGCATGTACGCCGACGCTGCGCAAACTTTGTATATCTTCATATGTTTTTATGCCGCTTTCCGAAACAATGGTCATCCCTTTGGGAACACGCCGAATAAGCCGTTGTGTCACTTCAATGTCAACATCAAATGTATACAGGTTTCGGTTATTAATACCAATGATTTCTGCGCCTCCATCTATAGCCTTCTTCAAGTCATTTTCAGTATGCACTTCTACGAGCGCATCGATTTCGTATTGTTTCAAAATTTGTATATATTCTTGAATTTCGTCGGTGGTTAATAGAGAAGAGATAAGTAATACTGCATCAGCTGCCATAAGGGCTGTTTCGTATAATTGATAGCTATCAATTATAAAATCTTTGCGTAAAATTGGTCGTGCAGTAACCTGCCGTACCGTTCGCAAAAATTTTAGTCTTCCTTTAAAAAAGTGAGTTTCAGTTAAAACTGACAATGCACATGCTTCTGAAAATTCATATAATTGCGCCAAACGCATCGGATCAAAATCTTCACGAATGACCCCCTTTGACGGAGAAGCCTTCTTGATCTCAGCGATAATATTTATACCCTGACGTGATGTTAAGGCCTTTTTAAACAACCGACGCCGATCCTTTACGGTCTCCAAATCGTTCATAATTTTAGAAAGAGGATACCGCACTTTTTTCTCTTCAAGTTCTTTTTTCTTATGAACAATTATTTTATCAAGTATCATTGTTTGTTATCCATTATTGGTGAAAGTTATCAGTTTTTCCAACGTATCTCTACATGCACCATTGGCAATTAAGTCCCTCGAAAGTTTTATGCCATCTTTAATATGTTTAACCCGCCCACATACCATAAACGCAAATGCTGTATTCAACACAACGATTTCCTCCTGTGCGCCTTTAGCATCGCCTGATAAAATATTCCTGATTAAAGATGCGTTATCGTGTGCGTCTCCACCTTGCAAAGTCTCTCTTGTTGTATCTGGTATTCCTATTTCTTGAGGACGAAAGAAATAATTTTTTATATCACCATTTTGCATGAGCTCACTCACCTTTGTCTGACCAAGAGTTGAAATTTCATCCATCCCACCGCCACACGGCGTGAAGCCGTGAACGACGCATGCTCTTTTCAAGCCCAGCAACTTAAGAACGTGTGCAAAGCGCTCTGTTAAATCAGCATGATAAACACCGATTACTTGATAGGAAGGTTCTGTTGGATTCGTAAGCGGACCCAAAATATTAAAAATAGTTTTATGTAGCAACGTACGACGCACCTGTTGAACATTTTTTGTCGCTTTATGAAAAAGTGGTGCAAATAAAAAGCCTATGCCAACTTTTAATATACACTCCCCAACTTTCGATTGTGGTATATCTATCTTTACACCAAGCGCTTCTAACACATCAGCACTTCCTGATCGTGACGTTATCGCCCTGTTGCCGTGTTTTGCAACTGATACCCCTCCTGCCGCGACAATCAATGCAACCGCGGTGGATATATTAAATACGTTTATTCCGCCACCGGTCCCACAACAATCAAGCAGATCGAGTTGCTCAAATTCTTTTTTATTCTCACGAGTATATACTTTAGAAGCAAATATGCGCATAACACGTGCTGAGGTGGCAATTTCTTCTATTGTTTCCCCTTTTTCATGTAATGCTGTTAAATAAGCTGCAATATCATCCTGAGATATCTCTAAGCTCATTAATGAACTCATAGCAATAATTACATCATTTTCGCTTAAATCTCGTTTACCCTGAAGTTTCTTAATAACATCTGTTATTGTGCTTTTTGCGTTATCTAAATAAATATTAAATGTATTAAAAATTTCCTTCTTTATGTGTTCTTCAATATTCATTTGTTTCCCCGCTTACAACTGTGTCATTTGGATACATTTAAGAGTGAAATTGTAATATAAAATGCTCTATACCGCAAGTAAAAATTTGATTATGGTAATTTTAGACAGAAAGGAAATTCTTTAAAAGCTTTTTCCCACAGGTAGTTAAGATTGATTCTGGGTGGAATTGAACCCCCCAGGTAGGGTGTTTTTTGTGCTTTATGGCCATAATTTCTTCATCATCAGTAGACGCTATTATTTTTAATGCAGAAGGAAGGGTCTCACGTTTGATGACTAAAGAATGGTATCGTGTAGCGATAAAGGGATTCGAAAGCCCTTTAAATAAAGGATCCTTTCGATAATAAATTTTTGAGACTTTTCCATGCATGATTTTCTTAGCACGGACAATGTTTCCGCCAAATACATACCCGATACACTGATGTCCGAGACATACGCCCAAGAGGGGAATCTTCCCGGAAAAATGTTTCACAACATTATTTGAAATCCCCGCTTCACGCGGCGTACAGGGACCGGGAGAAATGACGATTTTTGAAGGCTTTAATTTTTCAATACCCTTAATAGTAATCTTATCATTACGAAACACTTCTAATCGAGCACCTAATTCTCCTAAATATTGAACAAGATTATACGTAAAAGAATCATAATTATCAATGACGACTATCATATGTTTACGCAAGCTCCTCTTCAGCTATTTCAACCGCTTTAATTAATGCTTTTGCCTTGTTTAATGTTTCTCGATATTCACGCGCAGGAACAGAATCATACACAATACCAGCCCCCGCCTGGAGATAGGCCTTTTTATCTTTAATCATTATCGTTCTAATAGTGATACACATATCACAATCACCAGAAACGGAAAAATATCCTAAACAGCCACCATACGGTCCTCGTTCAGACGACTCAAGTTCATTAATAATCTCCATAGCTCTAATTTTTGGCGCACCCGTTAACGTTCCCGCAGGAAATGT
The DNA here is from genome assembly GCA_018823795.1 of Candidatus Omnitrophota bacterium. Classification (GTDB taxonomy): domain Bacteria; phylum Omnitrophota; class Omnitrophia; order JAHJGZ01; family JAHJGZ01; genus JAHJGZ01. Next base: position 19,793 of record JAHJGZ010000048.1, on the reverse strand, counting down.
CGCACGCACAAGGTCAAACGAATCTTTCTTTTTCTTAAGTAATCCATGTACTTCGCTTACTAAGTGCATAACATGAGAGTACTTTTCCACACGTGCATAATCCTTCACGGCAACCGAATTAAAGGTACACACACGCCCTAAATCATTTCTTCCTAAATCAACAAGCATAAGATGTTCTGCTAATTCTTTCTCGTCTTGCTTAAGATCTTCGGCAAGGCAAAGATCCTCCGCCTCGGTCCTGCCTCGTTTCCGCGTTCCCGCAATTGGTCGGACTTCGGCATGCCCTCCCTCATTTTTAACCAATACTTCTGGCGATGATCCTATAAGGCAGATGGCATTATGCTTAAAATAAAACATATAGGGTGAAGGGTTTACTGTTCTGAGCGCACGATATACGTTGAAATCATTATTAATAGTTCCTAAAGAAAGTCTCTGTGAGAGGACAACCTGTATCACATCCCCTTCGCGTATATAGTGTTTTATTTTTTTAACCGCAGATTCAAATTCAGATTTACTCATATTTGATTCAATCTGCAATTTTTTTGTATCCTTACCTTTAACCTTTTTAATGCTGCCGTAATGTGATAATTTTCTTTCAATATGTGCAATATCCCTCAAAGCTTTGTTATACGCTCCTTTGATATCCCCGCGAACAGAACTCAAAACAATAATCCTTACCTTTTTATCCACATGATCAAACACGAGGAGTTTCTTTGTTAAAAAGAATATCGCCAGTGGAAATCCCAGAGAGGCACGTTTCTTTAACTGTATATCTTCAAAAATCACAACATTCTCATACGATAAGAACCCAACAAATCCTCCACACAACACCGGGAGGCCCCGTAAAGGAACATAACAGTACTTTTGTAAAACTTGCTTCATTACCGCAAGTATATCCTTGTTTCCTTTTCGCCGTATCTTTTTTCCCTGCTCCTTTATGAGAACAGAACCTCTTTTCTGTTCAAGAATAATATCAGGATCATATCCCAGAAACGAATACCGACCGATTTTTTCGCCATATTCGACCGATTCGAGCAAAAACGCACTCTTTTCCTTTAGTGCAATCTTTTGAAAGACAGAAACCGGCGTTTCACAATCGAGAATCAATTCTTTGACAACCGGAATTAAATTCCCTTTTGCCGTCAGCTTTTTAAATGTTGGAAAATTAGGATGTACCATGGCTACTTTTTATATGTGTCTTTCGGATTAAAAATTTTTTCACCTATTATTTCAATTGTGTTCATTTGTTTATCAATTTTTTTAAAAAAACAACTTCGATATCCTTCGTGACATGCACCACCTACCTGTTCAACCTTAATCAAGAGGGTATCATTGTCACAATCTGTATATATTTCTTTAATGCGTTGAACGTGCCCAGACGTTTCCCCTTTTAGCCACAGTTTCTGACGAGAACGGGAATAAAAGCAGGTTTTTCCTTCCCCAATCATTTTAGTAATCGAATCTTTATTCATATACCCCAACATGAGAACTTCATTTGTTTTCTCATCCTGTATAATTGCAGGAATAAGTCCTTTTGCGTCATATTTCAGCTCAACCATGATTAAAACTCCTTCTCTAGAATATCAACAGTTATAATTTTATAAGCGTACGACTATGCCTTTCTTTTTTAAATACTGCTTTACGTCATTTACAGTATAGGTGCCATAATGAAAAATCGACGCCGCAAGAACAGCATCAGCTTTTCCCTCGTTTAATACCGTATACATATGGTCAAGACTCCCGGCACCACCTGATGCAATAACGGGAATCTTTACTGATTCAGATACTTTTCTGCTCAATTCAAGATCATAGCCGTCTTTCGTTCCATCACAATCCATACTCGTGAGAAGTATTTCTCCAGCACCACGCTTCTCAGCCTCTTGTGCCCATAGAAGCGCATCTTTATCTTTCCTGGTCCTTCCGCCATGGGTATACACATCCCACGACCCTTTTTTATTTCTCTTTGCATCAATTGCTATAACAATACACTGACTTCCAAAACGTGACGACGCGCTATTGATAAGTTCTGGACATTCAACAGCACAGGTATTTATCGATACCTTATCCGCACCAGCACATAAAGTATCACGGATATCGTCAATCGAGCGAATACCCCCACCAACAGTAAACGGGATAAAAATCTCTTGCGCCACCCGTTCAACCATTTTTAAAGTAATAGGCCTTTTTTCATGTGATGCAGTAATATCAAGAAAAACAAGTTCGTCAGCAAACTGCCGGTCGTATTCCTTACCACATTCTATAGGATCACCCGCATCTCGTATATTAACAAAATTGGTTCCTTTGACCACGCGGCCATCTTTTATGTCGAGACAAGGTATAATTCTTTTTGCAAGCATCAGTTTTTTTCTATTTCCATTCTCTGTTTAAAAATAGTTATTAGCGATTCAGTAAAAAAATAAAGATGATAAAAAATACTTATAAAAAAAAGCAACGTTGCGATACATATCCACATATCGAAATTCATAAAAGAAATTAAAAAATCCCCCCTGAACACTAACAGCTCAACAACCGCAACGCCAAGAATGAAAAAAAGCCATCCGACCCATGAGTGTCGAAAGTATTGTCGCCGTACCGATTTATTTACTTCGCGCCCCACCTGTTTTATCATCCTGAAAAGGTTACCGATCATTACATAACGTAATCCCGAAAATATAACTAAAGAAACAAGAGCAATCTTTGCAAAAACTATCAGTGGATCATTGCTATTTTGAATATATGCATACAGTTCCTGTAGTCGAGATATCACCATAGAAATTCCCCCTTTCTCCCTCCTCTAATGAGTATTTCATGTTATCATATTACAAGCATCCCTGAGCGATATTTTTCCCTCATACAATGCTTTTCCAATAATGATTCCAAATAAATTAGGTGCCCGCAGAGATACAATTGTGCGTATATCATCTAATGAACCAATCCCTCCAGACGCAACAACTTTCAATTCTTTAAAGGAAAGAACGCGTTTAAGACTTTCAATATTGGGTCCCTTCAATGTTCCATCACGGACAATATCAGTAAAAATAACATGCAGTACACCACAATTAATAATGCGATCACAAACAGCTTCGATTGATAAACCGCTCGACTGTAACCATCCATCAGTCTTTACTGTTCCATGAACAACGTCAATTCCCACAACTATTTGTTCAGATCCAAACTCCTCGATTAACCTTTTAATCAATGTCTCATCTAATGCTTTCGTTCCAATCACCGCTCTTCGCACACCATCGTCAAGCACCGTTCTTACTGATTTAACCGTTCTTAAACCGCCACCGAGTTCGATAGGAATACTAACCGCACGAGTAATATTCTCAATAGCTTTAATATTATACGGCAGCCCTTCTCGCGCCCCATCCAAGTCAACGACATGCAGCATTTTTGCGCCTTCATCAACCCATTGTTGTGCCATCGCAACAGGATCACTTGAATAAACCGTCTCTTTTTCGTAATTGCCTTGGTGGAGGCGTACAACGTTACCATTACGAATATCTATTGCAGGTATTAGTATCATGTATTAAAGCTCCATAAAATTTTTTAGGATTTTCAATCCTACGTCTTGACTTTTTTCCGGATGAAATTGAGCACCAAATATCATATTATTCCATGCCATTGACATAAAAGGGATACCATAGTTCGTTTCAGCTAAATAAATGTCACGCTCATTAGATTCGACATAAAATGAATGCACAAAATAAAAATACGCTTCATCAGGAACATTGCACATTAAAGGGCATGTATCCTTTCCTATGGCAACGGTATTCCATCCCATATGAGGAATTTTTAAGGGTTCAGAAAACGACAATATATCAAATCGTTTCACCCGTCCCGGCAAAACGCCAAGGCCTTGTATCCCTTTATTTTCCTCACTCTCTTCAAACAGTAATTGAAACCCTAAACAGATTCCAAGAAACGGTTTATTTTCATGAATACTCTTTTTTAAAACATCAATTAAATTCCTCTCATCTAATTCACGCATTGCATCTCCAAATGCACCAACCCCCGGCAACACAACGTGCTTTGCAGCGGCTACGCGCCGAGCATCTGAGGTGATACAGACCTCAGCCCCCAGTGAACAAAAGGCATTGTACACGCTCTTTAAATTGCCCATTCCATAATCAATAATGGCTATCATAATAGCTAAATATGCCTTTCGTTGATGGGACCGTCATAGACCGTTTATCAAACCGCGTTGCAACATCAAGCGCCCGTCCTAGTGACTTAAAAACCGCTTCAATAACATGATGCCGATCACGGCCACTAATGACCGTAATGTGCATATTTAAACCAGCTGCTTGAGTGAAACTTTTTAAGAAGTGTTCGCAATCGATGTAACGATACTGTTTACCTCCTCTATCCGACTTTGGCCATCCTTCAAGCACGAGCAATGGACGATTTGAAATATCGACAACCGTACGCACTAAAGCATCTTCCATGGGAACATAGAAAAAACCAAAACGGCGAATGCCTTTTTTGTCCCGCAATGCCTTCACAAATGCTTCACCCAGGCTTAATGCAATATCCTCATTGGTGTGATGAATGTCAACATCAAGGTCCCCTTGTGCCTTAATAACAAGATCAAAATAGCCGTGTTTACTAAACAGAGTCAGCATATGATCCAAGAATGAAATCCCGGTTTTTATTGTACTCATCCCCGTCCCATCAAGTTTAAGTTTTACCATAATATTCGTTTCGCTCGTATTACGGCTTACCTGACTCTTCCGTTTCTTTAAGAGAAGTGGAGCACGTTCAAATCTCACATTACGTTTACTATTGGTACGTGATTCTTTCTTATTTCGCTTATACATTACTATCCCCTTTGTTTTCTTTAATGTTCTTTTCAATCTCTGGAAATCGCGCTTCAACTGATAATCGATGAAGAATTAATCCTTCGATATCCGTCATTTTTCTAATATCATCCCGTGATCGCAATAAAGCTTCTCGTGTATAATATATATATTGTGAGCTTTTTATAAAATCCGAAACGCTTAACGGAGAAAAATATTTCGCCGTTCCACCAGTAGGTAAAACATGACTCGGTCCTGCAACATAATCTCCTATAACAGCGGGAGAATAAGCCCCGAGAAAGATGGCCCCAGCATTTTTTATTTTATTCAGCATACGTTTTGGGTTTTGCGTAAGAATTTCTAAGTGCTCAGGGGCGATTTCATTCGCTACCGCAACAGCTTCGTCTAAATTCTTAACGACAATAATATATCCGTTCTCTACACGTTTCCTGACCTGCTCAACAATTTTTTTTGAGTAGGTAATTAGTACAGCAACGCCGCCAACGTGTTCTGCCTGTGATAATAAATCACAGGTAATAATATTTGGGTCAGCATAGCGATCGGCAATAATAGCGACCTCGCTTGGCCCTGCGGTCATATCAATATCGACAAACCCATATGCTTGCCGCTTTGCCTCAGTAACATATTGATTCCCGGGACCCGCAACCTTATCAACTTTTTTAATTGTTTTTGTTCCAAATGTTAAGGCGGCAATCGCTTGTGCACCGCCAATCTTATAAATTTCTTTTATGCCAAGAAGATCAGCAACAACCAACAAATACGGATTAATATATCCCGCCTCTCGATCCGGTGGTGTTACCATGACAATCTCTTTAACCCCAGCAACTTGAGCAGGCACGGCGGTCATATAAATAGTTGATACAAGAGGGGCTTGCCCACCAGGTATATAAATACCGACTCGTTCCAAGGGTGTATATTTTTTACCAACAATCGACCCATCTTTCGATTTAATACGATACGACTTTTTAATTTCTTTTTTATAATAACGCCTAACATTTTCAATGAGACGGTTCAGCACTGTAACAAATTGTACATCAATCTTTTCATATGCGCGATTAACATCCCCCTGGCTGACACGCATCCTTTTGGGAGGAATATCAATCCCATCAAATTCTTTTGTAAACCGCCGAATAGCCGGATCACCTCTTTTAGCTACTTCTTGCATAATCCGATACACTTTTTTATACACACCATTATCAAACGATTGTTTGGCTAATGCATCTACTTTTCCTGGATTATTTTTATCCCAATATATTACTTGCATACACTCTTCCTGTTTAACTAGTTCCCATCACATAGTCCCTTAATAATATCCGGAAGCGCCGCCTTAGCTTCCTCCATTTTTTCTACCTGTTTTATTCCCGCAAACGCCATTTCTTTTTTTCCCCCGCCACTTCCCTCAAAACGCTTATTCAATTCCTTCGCAATACCATTCGCAGATATGGTTGACGGGCCTAAATCTTTAGTCAGCGCAATCAGTGCCATCACTTTATCTTCACACCGAGAAAAAAGAACTATAATTCCTTTCTTCACTTTTGTCTTTAATGCATCGTATAGTTCGCGCAATCCTCCTTGATCGACCCCATCACATGCATACACGATCACATTATAGCCTTTGATTTCCTTTTTTACCTTAATAATTTTCTCTATATTAGAAGAATTTGTTAATTGTATCACCTGCGTACGTTGGTCTTCTTGTTTCTTCTTTCTTTCTTGTGTTTTTTCCTGTTGCGCTAACTCTTTTTGTTTTTGCTCTTGTACAAAATGTTGTATCCGCTCACCAGTAATTGCCTCTATGCGTCGAATACCGCTTGCGACTGACCCTTCACTGATAATTTTAAACTGACCAATCTGTTTCGTATTATTAAGGTGTGTCCCGCCACATAACTCTTTACTGAAATCACCAATCGAAACCATTCGTACCGAATCTCCATACTTATCACCAAAAAAAGCTAATGCCCCCTTCTTCTTTGCCTCAACGGCAGTGGTATCATCTACAGAGAGGGGAATTCCCTCTGTAATCTTTTGATTAACACAAGCATCAATCTTTCTCTTCTGCTCTTCTGTTAAGGCTTTCTGATACGAAAAATCAAATCGTAGCTTTTCATCACTCACCAATGAACCAAGTTGTCGCACATGCGTCCCCAATACCTCACGTAATGCAGCCTGAAGAAGGTGCGTTGCGGTATGATTTTTTATAATGGCATTACGACGTTTACTATTAACACTAACATGCACTTTTGCCCCTGACGTAAGACTTCCTTTCATAACATGCACTTCATGATAAAAAACATCGTCCTTCTTTTGAGTATTGACAACATTAATAAGAGAATTTTCGTGAGTTATTGTCCCCTGATCACCGACTTGACCACCCGATTCAGCATAACATGGTGTAATATCGAGAATAATAATGGCATATTCATTTTCCACTACCTGCTCAACACGCTTCCCTTCCTTGATAACAGAACATACCGTTGCCTCGGCCTCCAATGATCGATATCCACAAAACTTCGTTTTTTCATATTGAGACAACTGTTTCTCCAATTCAGAGCTGGTAAATATCGCATCAGAAATTACTGCGGTTTTTTTTGCACGTTCCCGCTGCTCTTCCATGAGTTGATCAAATACTTTTTGCTCAATCATGATGCCCTCTTGTTGTGCTTTTAGCTTCGTAAGCTCATCAGGAAATCCATACGTGTCATACAATTTAAAAACATCCTCACCCTGGAGCGCTGAACGTTTCTCTCGTTTTGCTTTTTTTATTAAAGCATCTAAAAGATTGCGCCCATCTTCGAGCGTATTAAGAAAACGTTCCTCCTCCGCTTGTACTATTTCTATCGTATGTGTTTTTTGTTCTTCAAGTTCAGGATATACCTCTTTAAAAATAGTAACAACTAAAGGCACAATTTTAAAAAGAAATGCACGCTTAACACCTATTGAATCTGCATGCCAAATGGACCGCCGCAACAGCTTTCTAATAACATATCCCCTTCCTTCATTGGATGGGTACGCCCCATCACTGATAGCAAAGGTGCATGCTCTGATATGATCGACTATTGCATGCACTGACGTCTGCTCTTTTTTAAAATTGTTTTGCGCAATCGTGCTTTTGTCAGTAACCGCTTGTATCAATGAAGAGAAAATATCTATTTCAAAATTATTCTTTTTCCCCTGCATAACACATGCAATACGCTCAAGTCCCATGCCGGTATCAATATTTTTCGATGGTAAAGGGTCAAGTTTGCCGCCATCCTTCCGCTCATATTGCGTAAAAACAAGGTTCCACACCTCTGCAAAACGTCCGCAATCACATGCGGGTGAGCAATCACTTTTTTTGCATCCATAATCGGCACCTTGATCAAAAAAGATTTCAGAGCAATATCCGCAGGGGCCATTCGGTCCGTCTTTTGGCGCATTCGACGGCCAAAAATTGTCTTTGTCACCAAATTCGTGAAGAACGTTTTCAGCAATCCCTAAATCGGTATGCCAAATTTTATACGATTCACTATCCTTTTCATGGACGCTCACCTGTAAACGCTCTGATAGAATACCAAGTTCTTTTGTTAAAAACTCCCATGCCCATACGATTGCTTCCTTTTTAAAATAATCACCAAAAGAAAAATTTCCGAGCATTTCAAAGAACGAATGATGGTATGCCGTTCGCCCTACATTATCGAGGTCTCCAGTTCTGAGGCATTTCTGAGAAGATGCCGCACGAGTAAAATCTTTTTTAAGACCAAGAAAGTATTCCTTAAACTGGTTCATCCCTGCGCCGGTAAAAAGAAGTGTGGGATCATTGTGAGGAAGTAAGGAATCGCTCGCAACTACTTTGTGCCCTTTTTTTTCAAAAAAAGCTAAGAACCGTGATCGAATTTCATCTGTATTCATAAACTGCGCACATTTTCAAAAAAACTTTTATTCTATTTCAAGAGCAATCTAAAAAATCATTAGTTTACCGTGAACTTCGTACCACGAAATATCCTCTTAATGTTTTAACCAAAACTTCTCCACCCATTTCATACACAGCGGCATAATAATCATCCACATTATTGACTGTCTTATTATTCATCTTAACAATAACCTCCCCCGCCGTCAAACCAGCCCTATCGGCAGGAGATTCCGGCTGAATATCCGTAATGACCACACCTTTGAGTGTCGGAATATTCAAGTCGCGCGCAATTTCATACGTGATATTATCGACCTTGATGCCATTCCAGTACAGTGTATCAACGCCTTCATGCCGTTTCATTTCCTGTGGCCGGCTTCCCATAAGAACCGCTATCTCCTGCTCTATTTCATTTCTAAACACGATAATAGTCACCGGTTCCCCCACTTGTGCTTTATGAACCATATCTAATAGATCCTCAATACGTTTAATCGGTCTATCATTAAAAAAGGTGACGATATCACCATCGCGTATCCCGCCAATTTTTGCAGGAGAATTTGGAAGTGCTTGCACAACCACGACACCATCCGTATCGGGATAACGAAAATATTCTGCGAGTTCTTGATTAAGATTTTGGACGCTTAAACCAAGCCAACTATAAAGAATTTCTTTTCCTTCAATTACTTCTGCAATGATATCATTGCATAAAGCCGAAGGGACTGCAAAACCAATACCTTGGCTGCCACCACTAGTCGAAACAATAGCAACATTGATACCAACAATTTCACCCTTAATATTAACCAAGGGTCCACCACTATTACCCACATTAATCGCTGCATCAGTTTGAATAAGATTAGTATAGGTACGTTCCATTCCTACCCATCCTGGTAAGCTGCGGTTTAACGCACTGACGACACCAACAGTCATAGTGGGAACAGCATCATCGAATGCAAAACCATACGGATTACCAATAGCAATTGCCCAATCACCAACTGCAAGCTGATTCGAATCACCGAGTGTTGCTGCTGGAAATTCTCCCCCACCAGATATTTTAACGAGAGCAATATCATAGCGCGGGTCTGTTCCTTTAACGATCCCTTCTAATTCACGCCCATCAGTCAATTTTATCGTAACCTGATTTTCAAACGCTTTATCCACGACATGATAATTTGTTAAGACATACCCTCTCGGATCAATAATAACGCCTGAGCCAATTCCGACTTTTTTAAACTCTTTATCCGGCATGCGAAATCCAAACCCCTGTTTACGTCCACCAAAAAAATCACCGAAAAAGTTGTCAAATAATGGATCACTATGTGGAATATAATAAACGCCGCCGCGCTTTCTTTCAATTTGCACTGTCGTTACACTGACTACGGCAGGATATACTTTCTCTGCGACAGAACGAAACGAATTCTGCGTAGCAAGAAGGATATCTTCATTATTTTGTGCTTCAACGCTATTGAGGCATATACATCCAAAAACAATAAACGTGGCTGCGCTTATTCCTAATAATATAAATTTTCTTTTCATAAAATCAGATATTCTCCTTTTTACATCTTTTGTTGATTAGACAGTGACACTTTCTTCCTTCTCTTTAAATTTCTCAATAACTGCCCGCTCAACAAGTTGCAAAACATTTTTATTTTCTTTCAAATACTGACGAACTCGTTCCCGTCCTTGCCCAAGTTTCTCACCATTATAAAGAATCCAGCTCCCTGACTTTTCGAATATCTGTGTCTCGACCGCCAAGTCAATAATGCTGGAGGCGCGGGAAATACCTTCATCAAACATGAGATCAAATTCAGCTTTTTTAAATGGTGGCGCCAACTTATTTTTTACTACTTTTACTCTAACTCTATTGCCGATTATATTATCACCATGCTTAATCGAAGCTATTCTTCTAATATCCAATCGAAGCGACGCATAAAATTTTAATGCCTTCCCCCCGGTTGTTGTTTCCGGATTACCAAACATAACACCAATCTTAACTCGAATTTGATTAATAAAAATCAGCGCTGTTTTCGAACGAGCTATGATAGCCGTCAGTTTTCTCAATGCTTGAGACATGAGACGTGCCTGAAGCCCCATATGTGAATCACCCATATCGCCTTCTATTTCAGCACGGGGAGTCAGTGCCGCTACTGAATCTATCACAATTAAATCAACAGCATTGGAGCGTACAAGCATCTCTGTAATCTGCAATGCCTGTTCACCATTGTCAGGCTGTGAAATTAAAAGATCATTGAGTTTGACACCTAATTTTTCTGCATATATTGGATCTAAAGCATGTTCTGCATCAATAAATGCTGCAACACCACCCATTTGCTGTACTTGGGCAACAGCACTTAACGTCAACGTTGTTTTTCCACTTGACTCCGGTCCAAACACTTCGATAACTCTTCCGCGAGGTATACCTCCTATCCCCGTAGCAATATCAAGTGCAACCGAACCAGTTGGTATTGATGGAACATCAACGTGTTTTTCCTCTCCCATTCGCATAATAGAACCTTTTCCGAATTGCTTCTCTATCTGCTGAAGAGCAAGTTCTAAAGCTTTGTGTTTCCCAGCAATCTCCGTCTTGCCATCCTCATTTGTTTCCTTACTTCGTCCAGACATTTTTTTTGCTTGTACCATGTTTACACCTCTTTTTTCTTGATTATTTATTAATTTTCCAGCGATCTTTGCACGCGTTTACTTCAAATCATTAATATAATCACACTTATAAAATCATATACAACTTTTGACGGAGGGTATAGATTTTAACACAAACGGGATGTATAAAAAAGAGTATTTTTATATAGCGTTTTAGCACATTATAAACGAGGGCTAAAGCATTTATATAACAGTTGTTTACTTACATTATCCATTGAGACATCTTCAGCCTTCAGTGGAAATTATTTTTTAAATAAAATAGCTAATAATAATGCTGTATTCGTTGCTATCAAAAAGCTACTCGGCTTAATTGCATGGAGGCCAAGTGCAACAGGATAGATAAATCTTGAAATACCTGCCATCACCACAAAAACAATACCGATTACGATAAATATTTTTGACATATTATCCCTCCTTTTAGAAATAATCAATGTTCTCGTTACAATTGTTACGTATGCATTTGCAATTCTTCTGCAAGCTCGTCCGCTAAATCATATTCGCTCAGTTCACGCAGTTTATAAATTTGTTTTTCGGTATTATCAAAATCATTTTTTTTAACGTAGAGGCGACCGAGACCTGAGTGAGCACGGGCATAATTAGGATCAAGCTCAATCCCTTTCTGATAACATGCTAACGCTTTATCATCCTCACCACGTGCCAGATAGAGCAGTCCTAAGTGACCATAGGCACCAGTATAATCGGGATCCAAATTGATAGCTTGTTCATAACAGTCAACCGCTTTTTCGTAATGACCTTGTGCCGTATATACAAGCCCTAAATTACCATACGCAATTGCATTAGCAGGATCAAGTTTGATGGCTTTTGTATGGTAGCAAATTGCTTCTTCAAATTTCTTTTCTTTATAATAAGCAAATCCAATAATATAATATGCCGTCACATAATTTTGATCGCATTCAATAACTTTCTTGAAATAGTCTATTGCTTGCTGATATTCATGCCGACTTAAGCACTCCATACCCGCCGTAACATAATCCATCAATAACATTATTATACTCTCTCTTTTAAATCAACTCTTTCGATTAAACTACCCCCTCCATACCATCCATTCCCTTAATATCTGATGCATCTTTGACATGTAATCGTGTTGTTGCAAGATCTATCAAACCATCATGATAGAGATCTTTTATAGCGGCATCCATAGAAATCATTCCAAATTCACCACCGGTTTGTATGCACGTCATGAGCTGTTCTGTCTTCCGTTCTTTAATAAGTTTCCGTACTGAGGGAGTCGCAATCATTATTTCAAATGCAGCAACGAGCCCCCTTCCATCATATCGAGGCAACAACGTTTGGCTTATAATTCCCTGTATACAACTTGAGAGTTGAACCTTAACCTGCTCTTGCTGTTCAGGAGGAAATACGTCTAATAATCGATCAACCGTTTGTGGTGCACTTGCAGTATGGAGTGTGCTCAACACCAAATGGCCAGTTTCAGCAGCAGTTAATGCTATAGAAATAGTCTCTATATCTCGCATTTCACCGACTAAAATAACATCTGGATCCTGCCGCAAGCTATACTTTAATGCGTTAGCAAACGAATGGGTATCGATACCGATTTCACGCTGCTTTACTATACTTTTATTATGTTTATGTAAATATTCAATCGGATCTTCAATACAAACAATCAGCTTTTCTTTTTCTTTATTAATAAGATCGATCATAGCCGCCAAGGTCGTCGTTTTCCCAACTCCCGTAGGACCAGTAACTAAGACTAATCCATTCTGTTTTAATGTAAGGTCTCGCATTACTTTTGGAAAACGCATCTCATCAAATGTTTTAATATGTTGTGCTATTGTCCTGAATGCAGCCTCAATAGAACCACGCTGCATATGGATATTTACTCTAAAACGAGAAACTCCTTCAACGGCAATTGAAAAATCGAATTCCAACTCCCGCTCAAACCGCTTCTTCTGTTCGTCATTCAATAGACTATATATCATCTGCTTGGTATCTGTACCGTTCAGTACCGGATACGATGATGAAACAAGCTTACGGTTAATGCGAAATGTCGGTGGCCGACCTACGGTAAGATGAAGATCCGATGCATTCTTTGCAACCGCAGCCTTTAATAACTCCTTTATATCAATCATATTGTCCATACTCTATCCTTTCTTAAAGCTAATACATTTTTTCTATATTATTGTACTTCATTTTCTGCTCTTTATCTATAGTAACGTACATACATACAATCTGGTCGAAGAGCACCCTTGTAAAAATTTTCTGCAATAGTAACACACGTAAAACTTTTACCACTCTTGGTTTTTTGTACACCAAGTCTATTTTGGTAATCTGCACAAAAATAATTTCCCGTCTTCTCATCAGAACGTAATTGTCTACATGGATCACCATCATGAGCACCGCAACATTCACCGCAACGCCCACAAAGTACTTCACGCCGTTCTAACCGTTCTTGTTGGTATATCTCGTAACGCACCTCATCATCCATTATTGACTGCCCTCTCTTTTGGAACGAAATTGCTTCCATAGCCGCTTAAAACGAGATTCATAAAGCAAATCGTATAAATACATTTTATCAGGAAAATATCGATTGCTTATTTTTTTCAATTTTTCTTTTTTGATATCAACATCAACGTGTTCCACGTCAGTATTAATTATGAGCACAGCTATTTCATCAGACAGTTGTTTAATTTTTGATATTTTTGCATTCTCAATACATATTTCATATGATTGAACAATATCAGTCAGTTGATTCATGCCTTCTGCTTCATCAAGTTAAATCTGTCCGCCACATGAACAGACGAATGATTGCTTTTCATCAAATAGTGACAATGCATATACTGCACAACATACAGGACAACGAAAAGACATACTTCACACATAAAACATTAATGTTTATATTCTACGGTGGGCTATGCTCTCAATGTTTTTGCTCACTATCTCTCGGCAGGAACTGCGCCTATGAACGTCTCGCCTTATTTCTTTTTATATACTTTATCATTTTCGTGAATTTTGCCAGGCACTTTGATACCGACAGAATCACCTGCTTTTGCTTCCTGTGCCGGTTCATGCTCAATTTGCATTGATGTTATTTCTTCCGTCATATCGTCATGGGCACCTTTTATATGTATAGTATCACCAATTTTAAGTGTATCGGTCAATTCGATTATTGCTACTGATATTTTCCCGAAATAGTGACTAATTTTCCCGATCAGTTTTTCATCCATTATCCACCTCCTCCATATTAGTTACAACAAAACATTTCTTATCTTTTGTGCTGCGTCATATACACACGATTGGCATGGTTACTAAACGTATAGCGTATTTTACCGTTAACACTATAGATATGGACTGAAGTTATCTTGACCATTTGTGCACGAGTATCTATATCAAAATCGATTACTACTGATTCCTTTGTTCTAACATCTTGAAAATTCGTGCGCACGTAATAGAAAACACCCACTTTACCAACATCCCGCTGTATTTTTGAAAGCAGCAACCCCCGTGTCTGTTTATTAACTTTATCATAGAGGTTAAAGATACCATTGACACTGTTTTGAATTATATGTTTTTTTACCGCAACCCGCATCGCTTGCGACGGCACTTCTTGATATGGTTTTTTGGTACTCACCTTTCTTATTCGCTCATATGCATACACAGGTGAAACAAGCCCGCCCAACACTATACTCATTATAATGAATGCTATGAATATTTTCTTCATACTCTCTGCTTTCTTGTGTATTCGTACATACGCGTACACATCTCTAGCTGCTCGTATCGCCTCATGCCGCCGACTTTTCATCTACGAGCCAATTGTCAAGCCAATGATTATTAATCCCTTCAAGCTCTATCTCTTGCAATTGTTCTGCCGTAAGATTATACATATTTGATAAAATTTTAAATCGCTCCTGTACAATTTCACGTTGTACGCTCTGTTGCTTTTTTAAAATTATAGCGAACTGTGGAGTATTTAATTGTACGTTATTTAACGGGTGTAATCGTTGAGCAACCTCTATTGCAAAATCTTCCGATCGCAATATGGCCCGATATATTCCCTTCCTCACCCCTTCTATCAAACCAAATCGTCTACTCTGTCGCATACTAAATGGAAACCACGGCTGTTCATTCAGAATGACTTTGGGTTCTTTCTGGTCATATTGTTTTTGGAGCGAAGATTTCCAAGCACTTTTATCTGCGTTATATTTTTGTTCTGATGAATACACAAAAATGTAGATTTCATTCGGTCGTGCGTTATTCATTCCACCCCTTTGTTTTAATAACAACTGATACATTGCATGCAATATTTCGTTGACCCTTTCTTCGCTAACATATCCAGGGATACATATATCCTGCTTTAAACGTGCTGTAGATGGTGCATTTTTTTGAGTTTTATTTAAAACTGTATAGACAACATTTTTTCCATTTACTTCTACGGTATCGATTTGGGTTTTAGATTTTTTTAACGCACCTATTTGCGTTTTATATTTTTTTGTCTCGTTAGAACCGCTCTTTGCACCTTTGATGTCCCCCACGCGTATGCTCGGTTTTGTAAAATGTACTAAAATAGCAGAAAATATAAAAACAAATGTAACAATGGCAACAAATGTAATTTCTTGTTTTCTTTGTGTGTTCATTATTCAGAAAATTATACGCTTATTTTCCATGGAAATCAAGGCAGATATAATGTGCACAACTCTTTTAATTTCAATGTTTTACGGTTGGAAAGTGGTAATCTGATTTGCTTTATACGGAACGGTAAAAAAAAATTTAGCTGCATAAGTTCTTGAAAGGACAATACATACACTGACGTTCATCACTATCATCCCCTGCAAACGGTATTGCAGGATTATAGATCTCGTCAATTATGGTGTTAAGGGCACGCATACAGATCGCCATACTTTCTTTAAACGGATACTCCTCCACCTTGTCAGCATATGAGGTAAGAGCGCTGTCACGCAGCGTATAAAGGACTGCATCAATAGGAGTGCCAGGGAAATGTTTTTTTACTAATTCAATGTAAAGTGGCAATTGAAAGGACTGTATTGCCTCACCGATTTTTTTCCTGTCAGTGATATCAACATCTCGTAAATTTTTTAATTTGCGAATCATTTTAGCCGTAGTCCCAGATTTATAATCAATAATAAGAATTGAACCATCATGACAACGGTCGATTCGGTCTACTTTAGCAGTAAACGGCACGGTATACTCACCCAGCATCAGCGATTCATCGAATTGCTTCTCAAGCGCAATCACTTCCTGACTGTTTCTTTCTTTTTCTTTTTTGAAGAATTCTTTAAAACGCCGGATCATGATTTCTTTAATCATAAACGAATCCGACTTCATTTTCTTGGCAATCTTCTTGTCAAAATATTCATTGAATGATTTTGTAAAAGTACTATGGAATTTCTTATCGATAACTGGTTTTTTCCCTATGTATGGAGTAAAGGCAATCTCAAGTACATCATGTAAGAAAGTACCGATATCCGCTGCCTCCAGATCTTCAAGAAAATCTTCCTTTTCTCGAAGACGCAGCACATATTTGTAATAAAACTGCAAAGGGCAATGAATATAGGTATCAATGGATGATGCTGAAAACGTAAAATTGTTCTTGAGGTGACTAACAATATAGGCTTTTTTCCTTATTGCCTCTTTTTTTGGCAACATGTCTGCTTTGTAAAATCCTTTTTTCTCAACAAGAGGCTTAAGTATATTTTCACGCTTTTCTCTGTCCCAGATAAGTTCTTCAATAAATCGGCTCTTTTCTTTCCCTTCGCTCCCGTTATAGACAAGATGTACTTCCCTTGCAGAACGGACGAGTCTCATAAAATAATAATGTTGGATTTCTTCCTCATAACGAAAGCGTGTGAGGCCAAGTCCTATCATGAGGTCACGCGGAATAAGGGGCATGTACCGCCTTATATTGGGGAAAACACCTTCGTTCATATCCATAATAATAACTTTATTAAAATTGAGGGAGCGTGTTTCAAGAAAGCCAAGTATTTGCAACCCCTTAAGTGGCGACCCTTGAAAGCGTATTTTTTCTTTTTCAAGATGCTGTAAATAAATTGAAAATATTTCTTCTCGTTCAAATCGTTCATTACAATATTCTGCGGCTCGATATTCATCGATAATTCCAAACATCTTTTCAATGATACTAAGATTCAATTTATCAAAATCAAGCTCATCCAACTTTTTGATGAGCTGATTGAGAAAAAGTTCAGAACTCGACGCAAACGAAGAAAACGTATTGATGCTTTCCCATACCACAAAAGACATATCGTGGAGTGCCACAACAATTGATTGTAAGGTTTGTGAGGAAATGTTTCTATGACCCATTGCACTCAGTGTATTACCTGCTGCTGTATATAAATCGTTAGACTTTTCTATATCATGAAGCCGTATAAAAAGCGTTCCACCCAACGCATTTGGCTCAATACCAAGAAGAATTTCTTCAATTTTGTGAACAAGAACACGCATGACAGCTGCTGGTGTATTTTCTATCTTCATATTTTTAAGAAGGGGATGACGTATCACCGCAAGATAATCCTTTGCATAATACGTATTCCCTTTTGTTGTATTTTGTGCCTTAAAAATAAGATTAAAGAGCGCAAAAAGTGCACTTTTTCGAAGTGGATACCCCATTGATACGTTGAAATTTTTCTCACGCGATGCTATTTCAGAGACGAGCGGAATGACGGCGTCGGCTTTGGGAAGCACGATGACCGTATCCTCATTGTCCGTCGCGTCCTTCAGGATTTTACCGATAAGGCTCACTTGGGAATGAACATCAAATCCGCCGTGAAGTTCAACCTGAGGATCACCCCTTCTTGACTTACTCTCCGGTTCAATCGGCGCGGAAAAAATCTGAGAACACAATGTAAGAGTATTCCATTCGCAAGCGTTTCCCTGAAAAAAAAGATACGTCGCCCCGCGCCCGTAGAGCGTCTTTATTATTTTCCGCTCGGTTTCGTGAAGATAAAGGAGATTACAAAAGAGTATATGGTCATATTCGTTGCTATCGATCGTATCGATCGCGTCTGCCGCATCACAATATCGTAAACCACGCGAACGTTTTCCCCTTTGGCGGAGCAGGCGGTGATATTCGCCGCGGATCACCGTAATGTGACGCAGGAGCTTATTGAGTTCGTCAGGCACATCATAGCCGATACGCGCATTGCTTTCGGCAGCGGCTAATTTTTTATCATCGATAGCTTCCATGTCCAGTTGATCGATAAACGAAAGTATTTCATATGCCCACGGAAGAAAATCAGAGAACGTGTTTCGGCCCCGGGCGAGTGCCGATGCCTTATTTTTTGTAACGGTATAGACGTAATACGCTGCCTCCATCTCGGATACGGTCGAGGCGGAGTCTTTTTTATTCAAGACATAATCAATAAACGAATCGACAGTAAAAAAATGCGGCGGAAAAAAATTCGTATTCATCCGCCGGGAAAGCTCCCGTTTAAGAAAAAGCGACGGCCGTTTTCCTCCGAAGACGATAGCGATACGCGAAAGGTCCGCTCCTTTTTTAATGAACTCACTCTCGATAAAATCGGCGAGTTTGCCGATAAAATCATCTTCTAACGCATAGGTAATGATCCGGCGTTTATTCATTCCGTCACCTCTTCTGCCTGAAGCGTGTCTAAAAATATCAAAAAGCCTTTGACCACCCGTTTCTTGAATATCCCTTTCATAAGCGCCACATACTCCCGCAGTTGTTCGTAGTACGACTCTTTGGACTCCTCGCGGCTTTTATAATCGATGATAATGACGTCACTTGCGGTGACAATAAGACGGTCGACACGCTTCGTTGCGCCGCTGCTGCTGACGAGTTCTTTTTCCTGGAACACGTCCCCCTCGACATAAAAAAATTGTTTAAGGTGGGGATCATCGAGGAGCTTCCTGATAGCCGTTTCTACATGCGCCCATTCGTGTATTGAAGGATAGTAGGCACGTGCCCTATCGAGCGCGTGTTGTATTGATGCTTCTTTGTCTTTTCCCGTAAGGTTTCCGATATGGGCGAGTGCCGCGTGTAACACCTTACCGTGCAAAATATGTTTACGCCCGAGAAGCACTGATGCGTCAATAAATTCATCGCGCAAAAGTTCCATCCATGAATGGTACGGCGTCGGCTCAAGATGGAGAAGCGTTGTATTGTGCGGCGCCCCCTCGAGGGGATAGTTCCTTTTTTTGCCGATGGCCCGCACGGCCGGCGGAAAAAGCATATGAATACGGTTCAATTCCCGCCCATTATTTTTCTTCAAGACAAATCCATGCAATTCGTATTGCGCCCGTGTCATCGCAACATAGAGGCTGTTTAACTGCGCGCGGCATTCGCTTTTATACGCCTCCCGGTAGTGATAGGTTAAGGCATCAGACCATCGCATGTAATCCCGGCTGAGCGGTACGCGGGAAATGGTCGCATTTGAATTTTTTTGTATATGATATTT
>JAHJGZ010000002.1 GCA_018823795.1 Candidatus Omnitrophota bacterium | reverse complement strand
CTTCTTGTCTTTTTCATGCGTATAGACCCGTGAGAGAAAATCGTAAGAAAAACCAAGCCGCACCGCATAGGCCTCGGTTGCCGTTTGCATGAGTTGTACTGGAATATCGGCAATTCGTGTACTCAGGTTCTCGACATCAGCAAATCGCACCTTCTCAAGTGCACCCATACGATCATTAATTTTGCTTTGAATGCCGGGCAATTCTATAATGACATCAAAAAGTGCTTTCAGTCCTTTTTCTTGGTATAAATGAAGCAATGCTTCTTGATTGAAACGATCTTGAGCATTCTGTACGGCAAGTGTAATGACCGCATCAATGCCCTGATCAAAATACATTTTCCAAAATCCATGTTTATATTCATACGTTGCTATGACCTGCCGAAGCATACCGCGGATATCCACTTGAGCGCGTTCTTCTGATTTTTTAGCTTTTTCAAGATCATCCTCAGAAAAAAGGGTCTTAATAAGAGGCGTGAGCTCCGCTTCTGCGTTAAGAAAAAATCGTTCGAATTCTTGTATATCGGTAACATCAACCGGTTCGTCAACAACTTCTTCTCTGCCGAATTTTTTTTCTGCCCATCTAATAAAGGTGGGAAAAACATTCTTTTTTACTCTTTTGTATATCTGTTGAAATCGTGGTATAGCAATGGCTGCCCATTCCATACCAACGTCAAGAACACCTTGTGCAGCAGGAAAATTATGGAGTTTCACGCCGCTCTTTTTCTTTTTGTCCGGTGACGGTTCTGTTCTCTCGGTAACTTCTTCTACTCCCGGTAATTTTGCAACTGATAAATCTTCAGCAGGCAATGGTGCTACCATAGTGTACAATGCATCGATAAAACCTTTGGTGATGCGATACGGTTTAATTTTAGCTTCAGCACGAACTTTAAGTGCTGCAAGAGCTGCCTGTGCTTCTTCCTCTGATACGCCAACTGCAGCCCGTTTTTCAGCGGTAACACCAAGAGTAAATCCTTCTTCGAAATTAGTTTGAAATGTTGCAAGATCGATCACAAACAGTTTGTTGGCGATACGTACGACTATCGAATCTTCTTCAAGTTTTTTCTCAATATCTTCCTGGGAAAATCCGCTTCCCTGTAATTCTTCCCGTAACTGTTTTTCATCGGCAATAAATTCTATTTCTTCAAGAATAGCCAATACTTCTGAATCGGCCAATTCGTGCAATAGTTCTTTATATTCAGATAAGGTAGTATCTAAACGACCGAGGGCCTCATCCACGGTCTGTCGATTCAGTTGTTTGCCCGGAATAAGTTCGATCAAGCCAAGAATGACTAATGAAACAATAATCTGTTGTAAATGAAGGTCTTTTACGCTCACCTCTTTTTTTACCAATGCATCTGCTTCGCGAACATTGATAAGGCCGTCCGGCATTTGACTGATCAGTTCATGAAGTCCGCCAGGAGGAAGTAATGTCATGCGTTCTCTAATAGGAGCGAACAATGATTCCGCAGCAATAGTATTAAATGCACTTGCTATGATGAGATCGAAAGGGATGAGTTTATGTGCCATACGGTCTTCATACGGAATGCCGACATTCGTATCGGCGATATGGGGTGTTACCACCAGGTAAGAAATATCTCTTTTTTTCAGTTCTTCCGTAAGACCTTTGGTATGGTAACCACCAGCAACAAGTGCCGCTACCTCTCCTGTTGCGTCATCAGTTTTCATCTGGGCAAGAAGATTATTGATCAGTGCGCTATTTCGTGCTTCAGCAGTTTCATAAAATCGATCGACAAGCGGCATAAGCTCATCAATAAGCACCGCCGCTTCTTTATCGAGTTCAAGAGATACGTTTTTCTCCTGCGCAACACGGGTGATAAAAGAAACGAAACGAGCGACCTTGAAATCATCGCGATGTGCACGAAAATATTCAACATCTTCATTGACCGCTTTCAGCTCAGTAAAGCTGCGCATGAGGTTAATGTTGCGGCTTAAGGTAATGAGCATATACTCATCATCGTTTCGTGCGAGTTTCTGAAATACAACACTCTCAATATCTCGGCACTCAAGGATAAGACGGGTTATGTCGAGGCGCGCATATAGTTTAAGGTATTCGCTGTAGCGCTGAAGATTAAGAGAGGATTGGAGCGAAATGGTATGCTTGTCTGCACAGAAGATGAGATGTTGATAAAATTCTTTTTCAGAAAGTTCTTTATTGAAAAACTGTTCAACAAATGCGTTGAATGATTCTTTTTCTTCTTGATTGAAAACGTTGATAAGTGCTGCACATAATGCATCCCGTTCTTTATCAACCGCTTCAAAATCGATTTTTGCCTCTATCGCAGCAGTTTCAGCAAGAGTTGAAAAATTTATGTAATCATAAAAATCAACATTCACTTCCGCAGCATGTCGGATGAGTACGTTACAATATTCAGGGAAGGTAATGGTGCCATGATTATATTGGATGATTGCCTCATCAAGCTGTCGTACCGCATCAGCATAGAGATATCTTTTTAGTTCATTCAGTGCATTTTCAATAGAATCGATTTGACCTAAAAGCTCATCACGCTGCTGAGTCGTGGCAATAAAATCATCATAGTTCTTAAGATACAGTTTCTCATCTTCAATACCGTACAGATCGATGGGTGTATGAGAAACGAGTGCTTGATATTCAGATCCGTTCAGTCTTCCTTTTCTGAGGAAATATTCACCGACTTTTTCTTTCGCCGACTGTAGGGGAAAACGCCGCAGGGCTTCAGTATCAAATGCCCCCTTTGCACCTTCAATACCAACTAACAAAGGCGCCTTGCCAGCATTCACCGGCCGCACCGAATCATCTTCCGTTTGATTAAGATGTGCTAAGATTTCGGCAATATTTTTCTGTGCTTCGAGTGATGTATGGGCATCCTGAATATGAATGACGGTTTTTGTTCCCGTGCCTTTATATCGTTCCTTCACCTTGCCGTACTTTTCAGGGACTTTTATTGATAAGACATTAACACCACTTGCCCAGGCAAGGCTGGTTGTTAAAAAAATTATAACGACCGTTAATGACAAAATCCGCAGGATAGGGTTAAATCTTCTTTCCTGTACGGTTGTAATCATACACGCTCTCCTTTTTTATCAATCCGTTGACAATGTAAAAAAAATAGCCGAATCACTGAAGAATTACTGCTTCATAATTATGAAGTAGCTTCTTCGGTAACCCGGCTATCTTGACTTTTTATTCCTATGACCGCAGCCTTTTTTTCGGCTGCACAAGACCCGCAGCTTTGCCTCCTGCCATCCGTATGCAGAAGACTCATCTGGTCCTCAATTAAATAGACTCCACTCCCATATTCTTACTTTTTTCCAGATGAGTGTCTCCACTTCGCAGTGGATTTGCCTTTTCGTCTTTTTCAACTTAACTTTATGTTTTATTATTGTTTTAAAGATTTTTATAAACCTTAAACTTATGCTCCTAAAATATACCTCATAGAATGAGATAAGTCAATACCAATAAGGAGAAAATAGCCATTTAAATGATTATATTTCGGCCTATATATAATGTTAAAAAAGGCCATGTTTTAGGACTTTTTTTCCGTATATTACAATATGTATATGTATTTTATGCATATATTTTAATCTTTTTTGTTTGTTATTGTTAAAAAGTATTTGATAATTAGCATACATTTTAGTGCATAATAGTCATATTTACTTGCCTGTTAATTGTTACGGAAATAAGGATTGAAACTTCGTCTGTTATGCGGCAATAGCAAAAGATTGTTCTTTAATTTCATCAATGGCAGCATCTGATGCATTGAGATAAATGGGGGCGGAAAAATCTATAAAGTCATGGATTGCCTCAATAGCGAATTCTGTTATATTTTTATTTTGCTGATCGACAACAAAATGTGCAATACGTGCAAACAAGGTATCTAAGGTTAAGAGTTGTATCAACCCTGCCTTAACAACCGGAACAAATACTGACGGTTTAATGCCAATTGGAATACCTTTTTGTAGTTTAACGGCATTGATAACATCAGCATTATCATCAGTCGTAATACATGGTTCCTGCTGAGCTATCGATACTGCGGCAAAAGGCTCAACAGCTTTTTCTAAAATATTTTTCACAAGAGCAACGAGTGCCGGTATCGGCTCTTTTGAATAGACCGGTTTGAGTGTTATGCGAATGTTATTGTTTTCTAATTCATTCAACGCATTCTTCAATCCTATTAAAAGATTTTCCGCTAAGTAAGGATTGAACACAAAAACATCATTCAATATACTAATATCAAACGTACAGGGTCCCACATATCCTTCTTCTTTTGTCAGGTTTTTAATAAGCCCATTGGCAAATAATGTTTTCTCCTTGCGCGAAACACGAGCAAGCAGGTCTTGTTCACTCTTTATTTTTTCATCAGTCACGGTTAGATCATCACGGAGAACACCGATAAGGGTTATGAGTTCAAACTTATCATTTGACGTGAGAATAGCTGATTTAAGGATTTCATCGCTCAAATCGTAATATGCATAGCTACTTGCCAGATGGTCTCTTGTACCAGAAGGATACTTTTGAAATTGCAGAACATAGCGAGTAAAACGGGCGCCAGTTTTTTGCACTATAGCGCTTGCTTCTTTATGAAAATACTTAAAAATAAGCTCTTCATGTATGTCGTAAACGGCCCTCTTGATTGGATTGTACGACGGATCTTCCTTATGAAGTTTATTGTAATCTCGAGGGCCATCATACTCTGGATGCATTGGATAATGCTCAGGGAAAAGAATATATTGAGCCCGGCGTAACTCATCATGACTGAGGGTCGTTAATTCTCCAACTTCATGGAAGAGGTACTCAGCAAAAGCAAGATCGCTTAATTGTTCAAGCATGTGCCTACTCAATCCAATAACCTCTTGATTGTTATACACACGTCCAAAACCATGCATATATTTCGTTCCATCATTATTAACAACAGAATCAAAAAGACAAAGTACAACATTTTTTCCTGGATAATCCATTTCCGTAAAAAGACTCAGTAGCTTTGCCGGCATTTTGAGTTCGGTTCTGTGCTCACTAATTCTCTCGCATATTGTTTTAATTGCATCGTTTAGGCGATTTTGCAATTGCTCATCAAGTACCGATTTCCTTCCCGGAGAATTATTTTTAACGATTTCTTCAATCTCTTCCTGAGTATAATTTTTTGCTATTTCACCGCGAGTATCATTATCCTGCCCTTTCTCTTTTTTATCATCGCTCTCTTGGCGATCTTGACTATTCGCTCTGTCTATAACCTCTTTGATAAATGTTGAAAGTAGACGCGTTAATTGATTGCGCGTCTGAGGTGAGAATCGTACAACTGACGCACCATAACCAAAATTCTGCTTTTTCCTTAATTGTTCCATTCTATCTATTAAGCCTGCAACGATACTATCGACACGATCAGCACTGTTTAGATCTCGAGCGATTTCACGTCCTGCATTAAACTGTAGATATCTTTGTATTGCTTCTACCCAATCTGTTCTTTTTCCTGTAATATTATCGTATATGAAAATCTGTTTTTTTAGATGCTCATATACACCATTGCCACTTTTGTCTTTGATTTGATTAACATCAATTTTTGACGTAATTGCCTCATTCTGTATTATATCGCGTGATTCCGACATACTATCTCCTACAGGAGATTCTTTCGCTTCTTCCTCTTGGTCCATCTTTTCTTCGATAGCAGGAATTCTATCTTTTTCTGCTTCGGTTATTTCCTGAATCTTTATAGATTTTTCGACTTTCCCATCGATATCCTTTTTATCTTCTGTAACAGTTTGTTCAACTACAGCTTTTGCTTTATCAACATCTTGTCCTGTTTCACCACCCCTAACAGTTTCGATTGTATTTTTTGTAACAGTTTTTATTGGTTGATACTGTTGTATCTTACTTAAAATAAATTTGCTTTTTTCCTCTTTTGAACGACATTCTGCAAGTCGTTTTGTATCAGTAGCATTGAACAATCGAGCAAATACCGCTGCCACCTCATTGACCTTTTGCTCTTCCTGGCCAGGAAATGCGGCTGGTATAACTTTTTCAAATAACCGCGCAAAATCAATATTTCGTTTTCCGTCAGTTAGTTTTTGAATATCCTGTAGGCGAATCAATTTCTGACTCAGTATGATATAAAACTGATATTCACTGCGGTGAGATGCTTTGATTTTTTCGTTAAGTGTTGTAATGATAGTTTGTTCTACTTGATACTTATACGCTCCGCGCACTGCTTTTTCTCTTTGCGATTCTAACCGAGCTAAATCAGATAATTGTAATTCAATGAGTGCACTCGCAAAATCAGATAACTGACCTTCTACAGCTTGATCTAACGATTGTGTCAGATTTTGAAATTCTTGATTCAATACCATATACTTTTTGTTAAGTTTTATGAGTTCATTTTGATAATATCTTTTCTGTCGTTCATTGTATGCTTTCTGTTTTGCTTCTTCTTTTGCTAAATAGTCTCTATTCTTTTGCGAAACACGATCTTTGGTTTGCTGTATTAATTCGTCTGGCAATGAGTAGGGGGGTGCTCTATTGTCAATCATCGTTATTAATTCATTAACAAACTGAGCATCCTCTGGGTTCGCAATAAGATACTGTAACTCTTTTTGTATATTAAGCAAGGTAGCAACCTTGTCAATAAAATCTACTTGTATTTTCTGAGATTCCCTGTTTTTGTAGAGTGTATCTATTAGCTGAACGGCCTTTTTACGATCATCAAAGTGCGCCCGCTTAAGATATAGATTCATTAACGCTATTTCTTCCTCGGTCGTTAATGAGGTTTTTGTCTCAAAACTCTTAATTATTTCATCGATAGATTCTTCAAAGACAATTTTTGATAGCATAAATTGCTTAAAAGACGACTCATCCCTTTCCCCCTCCATAACTTCTTTATAAATCTGCCGATAATCGCTATCGGTTAAACGTTTAACGTCATTTATGTCATCTTTTGATGCAAGCATCGTCAAAATAAGAGAAAGAGTATCCACCGACATCTTGCTATCCTTTGCAGGATTACCTGCTGCTTGTATTAAACGTCGAAAATTATTCTTGTTCGATATGCCTACTCCGGCTGTTTTCGCACTTTGTATCGCAGTTACCAATTGTGTTGCGCCAAGTTTTTCCATATCACGAATAAGCACATCAGGATTGTTATACTTTTTATATGTCCCTTCTTTGACATTTTGTAAAAGAATAAAAAGTTGTGGCACCATAGACAAAGTAATGCCCCCTATAACTGTCGGTAAAATAAAATCATCAGTAACCTGCAGGCCAAAGTATCGTAAAAGAACAGGCGCCATACTTTGTAACTCGACTATATCAAAACCATCCTTCTGCATTTGAAACATAACATCCCATAACTCTGTATGGGTAACATTGTTACAAAGCTCTTTATGCAAACTATCCAGCTGACTTCGTACCGCCGGATCACCTATATCCCCCGCAACATCTTTTAATCCCTTTTCCTTCAAGAGCTTCTCTTTTTTCTTAATTAACATCTCCCGCATTTTAATAAAAGCCATTGCTTCCCGGACAGATTTATCAGCAAAGTAGTCAGGTAAATTCTTTTCTATCCTTTCAAGGTCAGCTTTTGTAATTGTCGCTTTTGGAAAGGCAACCGTCCGCAAGGCATCCTTTTCCTCGTCTTCCTTTTTCATAAAGTCCTTTGCCTTCATTTCTCCCGCTTCTATTGCCTTTGCATCGTTGAAGATTTGAAGAGGAAAAATATTTTTATCTTTTAAAGATGTATCAATGGCAGTGCGGACAATATCATGGGGAAGGGTATCGCTCTTCGTTTTAAATTGTTCAAAAAGTTTTTCTAATGGGATAGATTGTAATGTAATGCGCGATAAGCCGCGTGTAATGGTTCTATCTGGATAATTCTTAAAGAGTGCGCGTATTTTGTTTTCCTGGTCAGTAATAAACTGATAAAATCCTTGATCATACTGATAATTAATAAGGCGTAAGATAGCAGAACGGGATCCATCAAATTTTTCTGTTATTTCAGAGACATCATGTAACGTAATTTTTTTATTTGCAAGCGCTTCTAGTGCCTTAATAATTTCGGCAAAATGTCCCCCTTGTTTTATAAAATGCTGTTTGATGCGTAGATTAATGTCACCTTTAAAATGTTTAACTCGTTTTTCCTTTTTCTCTTGTGCCGTCGGCTCTTGAACAGACAAGGGAATCAAGGCCCCAGCAATTTCCCGCATGGTTCTTTTCTTCGTGTTTTCATCATAGCCAAATTCTTTTATGAATGTTGAAATATGTTCTGCTTGTATTTTGTCGAAAGAAGGATCGAGTAACGTTAACAGTAATACACTCTCATTATCATCTAATACAAATGTCTCTTTTACGACTATAAAATCGTTAAGGGTCAAGAGTCTTTTCTCCCCTTTTTCAACTGTAATAGTTTCAGCAGCATCGTTTGGCATGGCAATAATGTTTCTTGCCTTCATCCATTCATAGGCTTTCCCGATTTTAATAACACTTGATAAGGGTAATGCTGGTAACATGTTACCGTGCTGTGCTAAAAACGTATCATGTAGGGGTTCGATATCTTGCATAGTAGTAAGGGGATCATCAACATATGCATCGATAATGCTCAGAATCTCATTCCGCGTTAAGCCGCCATTATCCGGTCCATTAAGGGTTTTAATAATATCTGTATATTT
>JAHJGZ010000047.1 GCA_018823795.1 Candidatus Omnitrophota bacterium | reverse complement strand
AGCAACAGTAGAGCCAAGTGGTGTGACTGGTTCATATAGCTGGTCACAAATCAGCGGCCCTGGGGGTGGAACATTTTCATCACCAAACAGCGCGAGTACGAGTTTTTCCGCAGGTACGCCCGGGTTTTATGCAGTAGAGGTAGTATTTACTGCGGCTGGGTGGACTGATGATGATACGGATGTTTCCGGGGATATTGTGGTGTTTGGGGTGGACTCAGAAACTGTAGCAACGGTACCATCTAATAGATCGAGAACAAAACTTGGTGTTGGGGAAGAGGTCGTTTGTTCTGTTACTCCAGCTATTTCTGTAACATGGTCAGTAACCGGTGATGGTTATGTTAGCCCAACAACAGGTGCCAGTACAACTTTTACTGCTAGCGAGAGGTCATCAACATCAACAGTTCATGCGACTATTGGTAGCGCTGATAATACCATTGTTTTTACAGCGGTTGAGCCGAGCGGTGTAACGATGGAGCAGGAACCTGGAACAGGAATTTGGCACATATATGGTACTGCGTCGGCAGGATTTAAAGGTAGGCCATATATTACACCGAATGATGTTTCTTTTATTAATATCCAAGTACGGGAACAAACATGCACGGGTACAGGAACAGGTTTCTATAGTTATTTAAATGGTATCGTGCATCCTGTTGGTAGCTGGATTTCAGTCGGTGTCGGCACGAATGCCAAGCCTAGTAAAGTCAATGGCGTCGATACGATTCAAAGTGGAAGCAAGGGACCGCCATTTTCAAATGGCATATTCACCTGGCCAATTCCGTGGGAATTTCGTGTTGGTAGCAGCAGTGCAAAAGAGTTCACAATAGTAACCCATCAGCAAGTGGCTGATTCGACAGGAAAGGTTACAATTAGTAAAGGTGGGGTTTCTGTAAGCAAGAACGCAGCTGATCCTACTTCGGGATATTAAGAAATTATGGAGAAATTTATTATGAAGGGCAAATTGTATATTCTTGTTTTTATTATTTTCTCTGGGATATTTTTGCCCATCTCTAACAGTGCTAGGGCTGGTGAAACGGGTATGAAACTCACATTAAAGATTATGAATAGCAAGTCTGAACAAATTCTTAATAGTCTTGGTATGTTTGATAAATCAGAAGATATTCAGATTTTGATTCAAATTATTAATGAAATGGAGGCATTATACAATCTTCAAGAGCCAGATAGCAAAGAGTGGCCGGAAGTCCGTAAGGCAGAAGCAGATCTATGGTTTCGGGTGTTACAATCAGTGAGAAAAAAGATTAATCGAGATTATGATTTTGATAATCCTCCTCAGATAAATATTGCGCCTCCTGGGCCTTATCCGTCAGGAACAGCGCCGGAATCCATAAAAGAACCCGAGATTCGAAAAGAATACGAAAAAGCAATAGCGAAAAATGAGGCAATAACCAAGAGATATAATTTTCAATATAAACTGCGAGATATTGAAAAAAAGCTGTCAAGGAAAATGGAGGATTTGCTGGTAAGAGCCTACTCAAAAGCACCTCAATCTAGTGCTGAACTTATTAAGTATTTCGAAAAATACAACGTAGAGCAAGAAACACGGACTAGAATCTTAAAACGTATCAATGAGTAAAAACATTTCCCTGCGGTTGCCTACTTTGTAATAATCTACCCTTCCGTTATATTTTAATTCAGACAGTGTCATGGTTAGTTACCGTTAAAAAACTAATATTGTAATGAATGTAAATTTAATCTGGAACCTGAAAGCATTGTTTATTATTTTTACACTGGTTTTTATCTGTATAGGAAATATTGCTATGGCAAAAGAGCTAAAATTAGATGATCGGATTGGCCTGTTTAATAAAGAATGGAGAGATTACGAAAAAGATTTTGATACGTTGCACTATGAAGCAGAATATCTAAAATTACTAAAAGAATATACTTCTCCAACGGAAAAAGGAAAGATCTTTATGGCAGTTGCGAACACCAAATCCCTCCCTCTACTATAAAGTATACACAAAAATATACACTTTGTCAAGGGCAAAATTAAAAAAGTTATATGACTTCCTTTTGAACGACGCAAAACTTCAGCTGACGCAAAAGGCTTACTTTTGTGTATTGCGTCAATGTCATAGCGCGACAGCAATTCGCGGACTTGAATACGGAAAGCTCAATTTACTACCGCTACTGTTCCCAGGGATTTTCTTATTCCTCTTTTCCTGATATAAGTATTGAGCGAAATATGATTCGGATAGCTTAGAACTTTTGCTATCTTCCTGACAGAGAGCCCCAGGCCTATAAGTTCTTCTATTCTTTCTATATCTTTATCGAATTTACTCTTTTGAATTGTCCCTATGGGCTTTCCAAGCTTTATTCCCTGCGCTTTTTTTGCGGCTAAGGCGTCTTTGGTGCGTAAACTCACAAGGTCTCTCTCAAGCTCTGAAAAAAGCGAAAATAACGTAACCATAACTTTAGACATCATATCGTGCTTACTGATATCCAAGTTCTGTTTTATTACAATAACCCTGATTGACCGGTTTATAAGCTCGTTTATCAAATTTATCACTTCCGCGGTACTTCTTCCTATACGACTAAGTTCAGTAACAATCAGACAGTCGGAATCTTCAAGTCTCTGCATAAGCTCATCAATACGTCTCTGTTTGCTTGTTTTCCCGGAAGAGATAGTTATTTTTATAAATTCGTTAATTTTAAGATTTTTCTCCCTGGCAAATTCCAAAATCTGCAACTTCTGATTATTCAAATCCTGTTTATCCGTAGAAGTTCTGATATAAGCGACGATTTTCCCCATTTTTACTCCTGTTAAGCTTTAATGTCAAAATCCGTACAAAATTATACAGACTACATACCTCTTTTAGTGTTTTATATATAAACATTACGATGATACAATAACGCTCGTTTTCTATTATACACAATAGCCGTTAACAGGAGCAAGAAAAATGAGAAATAATTTAAATTATGAAAAAATATCTCAAAAAGAAGATAGACGATTCCAGGCTATCCTTGCCATGCTAAAAGGACAGCCGCTATCTGATATTACAGAAGGGTATGGAATTTGTCGAAGTGATCTTTACAAGTTTCGCAATCGCGCTTTGACAGCCATGAAAAATGCCATGTGTGATTTACCGCGTGGCCCTAGAGCACCTCATAATCGTATTCCCGAAGCAAAAGAAGAGCAAATAAAACAAGAATGTATTCGCTATCCTACCATGAGCTCTTACAAAATAAATAAAAAAGCAGGCATAGACTCTCCATCTCCACGAACTATTCAAAGAATTCGCGCAAGAAACTTTTTACCGCGTCTTGCTAAACGCGCTCCCGTGCAATCAAAAGCAAAACGGTTTGTCCCGGAAGAAAAACAAAGAATAAAAAAGTTTATGCTGGAGAAAAGTCATCTTGGGGGATTGCGGCTTTCATGGGATATAGCAAACATACTTAAAATCACAGTCAGCCCAGCCACTTTACTGCGTTGGCGTAACGCCATGCAACCCAAAACCGTCCCTTCAGTAAAAATTATAAATTGGCGATATTACGAACGCAAACATTCACATAGTCTCTGGCATGGTGACATCATGAAGTTTGACCATAGTCCCGAAAGAGGTCTTTACTTACGGCAAATAACCTTCCTGGATGATTATTCCAGAGGATATATTTATAACGAACTAACAACTCAAAGTACCGCTTGTTATACAGTTAAATGTTTAATTTCTGCTATACGCAAATGGAAAATAATCCCTAAAGCTTTACTTTTTGATAATGGCTCTGAATTCAGGGGAACTATTTTAAAAGCCTTCTGTAATAACCTCGGAATTAAGATTATTTACAGTACCCCAAATCACCCCCAAACAAACGGTAAATTGGAAAGAGCTTTTAGAGATGATAGACGAGATTTTTATGCGCCGCGCAGTGAAATGTCTATAGAAGAACTGCAAAGAGAACTTCCCTATTACACATATTACCGTAATTATCAACGTGGACATTTTGCTCTAAAAGGAAAGCCGTCTATCACTCGACTTTGTAAACAAGACCGATTTACTATACCATTTGTTTTAGACCGTCTGGAAGAATGCGCGGTAAATGAAATTGGTGAAAAAACAGTGAATAGATATGGATACATTCGCTTGTTTTCGAGATTGATATATGTTGGAGAACAATTTAAAGGAAATAAGGTTCAATGTTTTGAAACTTTAAAAGGCCTGGAAATACGTCAAGATCATTTTACCGTTGGTATTTTACAAGATTACTACCTCTATCGTCTATTGATGAACAATTTTCGTTCTGAAGAAATCCCGGAAAACCCCATACTTTACAAATCTCAACAACTTAATTGTCCGCGAATTGCTGTCGCGCTATGACATTGACGCAATACACAAAAGGCTTACTTTTGCGGCGTTACTATTGATATTATAATGATCTAAGAAATTTTTTAATCCCTCCAAAAACATCATTGCTTAAAGGAAAGTAACTTCTCTGTGCTGCTATTCCTAAATGTGGTACCGATTCTTCACGAGAAGCTAAAAATGCTTGAATTTTCGCCTTCGATAGTTCCTTCGGAAATTTATTTGAAGGCAGTTTTTTCTTGAGGCACTTAAAATAATTGTCGATACATCTCATTTCACTATAATCTTTAAGTGAAGATAAGCAAAGATCTTCAATTTGTCCTTTTTCAGTGCTTGGTGGTATAATTAAAATTCCTACCTTTAAGCTGGTATTGGTAATTTCCATCGGTTGTGTCGGTTCTGGCAATCCACACTCTTTTAAGACTGCACAAATACTATTAAATGTATTTTCCGCATTTTCATCCGCGTCTCGTATAATTCCTAAAGACTTCACCTCTTTAAAACCAGGGGTATTTATAACGCTTTTTAAATTTGGTGCTCTAAAATTCTCTTTGCCATTCATGGAAATAATTTGTATACTATCAAGCGCGATTTCTTGTATAAGTTTTTGAAAAAAATTTTGATCGTCATTTCCTTCAACTAAGAGAAGTTTATCTTTTTTAATCTCGATTTTATCCACTATCGTATCTCCATATTTGATTTAAGCGATGCCTCTAGGGTATCTTTATCATAAGTCACGTCTTCTATTCTTTCTCCTACTCTATCTAATCGGTGTAAGATGAAATCGTATTCTTTATCTTGCTTAAAACTCTCATGTGCCGCCTCTATACATTCGTGGCTATGAGTAGTCGCAATAATTTGAACATTGTACTTTCTCGCTAACTTGGCTAGATTATTCCAAATTTTGTTAAGAATAGCATGGTGAAAACCATTTTCTATCTCGTCAATCAACACAGTGCCATTTTCAGCCATTAAAATTGATAGTACAAAAGAAAGGTAACGTTCCATCCCTTCTCCCATCAAAGATAGCGGCAATAATCTATCGTGTCCGATATCACCACAGACAAAATTTTCTGCACCTCTTTTGCTTAGTTCTAAATCTTGCAATCTATCATCTATCAATTTTAAAGATTCAACGACATCTTTTTTTCTTTTCATTTCTACTTGTATGCTGAAACGCTCAGCATTTATTTTGTTTTTCGCTTCTTTGCCAGCTCCTGTGGAAATAAATACAGCGGTAGGCCTTATCGACTGTTTGCTACCTGACGAGAAAGGGAATGGTCTGTTTTGGGGATCAAGGCCTAAAAAAAACTCGGATTTACACAGACTATTTCCATTATCCCTTCCTTCAAACACAATTCTTGGTGATATATTTGTAGTGCCTTGTGCTTCTGGACGTTCTACCATTGGTCTAGGCTGTCCACTTTCTTCTTGAATTATTCTTAAAGCTAAAATCTTACTATCCTGATATTCCGCTTCTAGCAATATTTCCTTTTCGCTTTTGAACCCAGTAAATAAATCGCTAAGAAATTCTTTATCACTAAAACTTGTAATTCCTCGAAATTGTTCTACGGTGAAAGCAAGCCCGGCATTATGAGCTCCTTCATGTAACCATACAGCTTCTAATAAGGCAGTCTTTCCAATATTATTCTTACCAGCAATCAAATTTACTCTTTTCCACGGCTTAGTGACTATTCCCTCAAAACATTTGAAGTTTCTTATGCTAAACTTCTTAATCATTTTTTCTCCTCCTTTTCATTTCTGCGTCAACAGCCCTGCCGCTTCCTCTAACTCTTCCGGAAACACATAGATGGAATGTCTCATAATATATTGTGTGCGACATTGGTTCTATAATACAAGTTGTTATACCCTATTAATTTTTTCGCTTAATATTGCGCTGATGTGTTCTCTAAGCCCCTCTTCCAATTTTCTTTTACCTGCAATTGTATTTTCATAAAATAAAGTTCGGAAAGGTGAAACATCAAATGGCAACTTGTTATCTTCTTTTTTTTCTGCTAATAAAACCGTTGGTTTAAGATATGCATGTGCATATCCTACTTCGTAAAAAACATTCGGGTTATCTGTAGAGATATCTGCAATAATTAATTTTGCTTCAATGATTGCTTTATTTATATCAGCAATGATTATACCTGGCCCTTTCTTTTCATCAATCCTTAAAACCTCTAGACCCTGTTCATCACAAATATTCTTAATGACTTCGGAATACACATCATTATATTGCGAACTAAATTCCATCACTACAAAAGCGGTTGGTTTTTTGTTGATGACTTTAAAATTGCGTATAGTAATATTTGATTCGTCTACACAAAAAATTCCAACCTGGCTTTGTGGCACAACATAAGGTAGGTTCTTTTTTACTACTTCTACCCCATTTACAAATAAAGATACCTGTGATCCGTTTAATGTTGCTTCTATGTAATATAGCTTCTTTGTTTTAAGATTACCTTTTTCACCAGCAAAAGCATGGTAAAACCATTTTGTATCAAAATGCCGGATACAAAATGGGGCATGTGTTAATCCAGCATTTACGGTATATTTATTCCCGGGTTCGTAATATAAGACAATATCACAAGCCGATTTTTCACAAATCTTATCAAATAATACTTCTGCAAATATAGATCCACCTGTAAATATCCGATCGCATATAAATAGCCCCATTGCTGTATGCTCTGTTTCTTTACCATGCTGATCGGGGTATGATTTTTTAGATCCTTTAAAAATAAGTTCATTTTTCCCCTCATCAAATTTTCCCATTACTGCAACCCAATTATATTTATTTTTTTGTTTCATACAACCCCCCCATGACGTCCACATATTTCTTTTACGACCCTCTATTTTTCCGCCAGCATCTCTGCTGCTTCCTCTAAATCTTCCGGAAACACATCAACATAATATCT
>JAHJGZ010000046.1 GCA_018823795.1 Candidatus Omnitrophota bacterium | reverse complement strand
TGAATTTACCCAGCCCTTTTGGGTGGGGATAGGAAGTAAAATATAAATTAAAATAAAACATATAAAAACTAATAATTTCTTTTAGAAAAAATTGCCAAAAGAGCTGGGTTTAATTCGCGTAAATCACTTACGTCATTGCATTCCGAAAGTGATGCGCTCATTAAAAAAAGAGAGGGTGTTATGCGAAAATTATTGATAGCAGGAAACTGGAAGATGTATAAAACGATTTCAGAAGCCATTACTTTGGTGAATACAATAAAGGCAGGAGTGCACAGCATAAACGGGGTTGATATTGTAGTGTGTCCTCCTTTTACAGCGTTAGATGCTATGAGCAAAAGTGTAGAGCGAACTTCGATTGAACTCGGTGCGCAGAATATGTATTCAGCTACCGAAGGTGCCTACACCGGAGAAATATCACCACAGATGATTAAGGATATTGGGTGTCGGTATGTGATATTAGGGCATTCTGAGCGAAGGGGTTATTTTAAAGAAACCGATGATATGGTGAATAAAAAAGTCTGCTTGGCTCTTGACTATAATTTAAATCCTATTGTATGCATAGGAGAAACACTTGAGCAAAGAGAGCAAAGTAAGACCAAAGAAGTTGTACGAACCCAATTTGAAAATTCACTCAAAGGATTAACTGTTGACCAGATGAATAATATTATTATTGCGTATGAGCCAGTGTGGGCTATTGGTACCGGAAAGAATGCGACGCCACAGCAAGCAGAAGAGGTCCATAAATATATTCGTCAACTGATCGTTAATACGTATGATAGGACGGTCAGTGAAAATGTTCGAATTTTATATGGGGGAAGTGTGAAACCAGACAATTGTGGTGACCTTATGCAAAAGGGGAATATTGATGGAGCACTGGTTGGTGGTGCTTCGCTTAAAGCTGAATCTTTTATTCAAATAATTGCGAAAGCAAAAGAAATTTCTGATAATAATAAATAGTGAGGTAATAACATTATGATAATTTTTCTTTCGATCGTACATTATATTGTTTGTTTAGTATTAATTGTGGTCATCTTACTTCAAGCAGGACGAGGACATGGTTTGACCGGCGGTGCCTTTGGAGGAGATAGTACACAGTCGATTTTTGGAACAAAAACCACTGCATTTATGACAAAAGTAACAACCGCTTCGGCCATTGGATTTTTGATTACCTGTCTCATGTTAGCAATATTTACTTCAGTAAAGTCGAAGTCGTTACTATTGGATTCGAAAAGACCGTTGACGATTCCCACTCTTCCACAAGCAGTAGAAGAGGCTGCTGTTGCTGAGACACAAGATGCGTCGGGAAAATAAACGGTAAAAAGCGTATACGATTATTTCATGAAATAACCGCTTGAAGATACTGAAGGCGGTTATTTTATTATGGGGATACGTGATTTGCACGCAAACGTACCAAAACAAACAACACAGAAGAAATCCCGAAAACGAGTGCGTTGCTTCTTTGCGCTGTTTGTATGTTTTATAATCGCACCGTATTTTTTTCGTACTCCAAGTACCTTTTCTGCGACTACTCATAGATTTGGCGGTCGTCTTGTTCTCTCTACAACGACCGATCCGAAGACGTTCAATCCCATTGTTGCCCAAGAAACCTCAAGCACCCAGATTCTTAATCACCTCTTTGAGGGATTAACAACAATCGATCCCCTCTCAGGAGAAGTAATACCTCATTTGGCCGAACAATGGACGCGAAATACGGATGGAACGATATGGACTTTTTCCCTGCGTCAGGACGTACGCTGGTCGGATGGAAGACCGTTTACTGCGCGAGATGTTTTCTTTACGTTCAATGAATTGATTTATAATCCGGATATTATTACCCCCTTAAAGAGTATATTTACCATTGATGGGAAGAATATTGAATTGAGTGTTATTGATGAACATACGATTCGTTTTATATTGCCATCACCATTTGCCCCTTTTTTACGTTCCTTAGGTGTATCAATAATGCCGAAACATGTCTTAGAATCGGCGGTTAAAAATAATACTTTCAATGAATCATGGAATATACAAACACCACTCAAGGAAATTGTCGGCACCGGTGTCTTTACTCTTGCACGCTATAAACCCGGTGAAAAGATTGTTTTGAGGAAAAATCCTTATTATTGGAAAAAAGATTCTGACAATAATCGTTTGCCCTATCTGGATGAAATAGTGTTTCTCATTATACAAAGTCAGGATATTGCATTACTCAAATTTAAAAATGGGGAGATTGATGTATATGGTTTACGGGGTATTGACTACCCGTGGTTAAAACCATTGGAGCGGAAGGAGGGTTTCACCCTTTACCATTTAGGACCCACGATGAGTCGTTTTTTCTTAACCTTTAATCAAAACAAAGGAATAAATCCACATACCAGTAAACCATATGTAACACCGGTAAAATTGAAATGGTTTACGAATCGAAATTTTAGAAAGGCAATAGCACATAGTATTAATAAACGCGCAATTATTGATTTAGTTTATAATGGCTTAGCAATAGACCACAACACAACCATGAGCCCTTCAAGCGGTTTTTTTTATAATCCACAGGTCACGGCATATGATTTTGATCTAGAAAAAGCTCGTCAATTGTTGAGAGAAGAAGGGATTCGTGATCAGAATAACGATGGCATCCTTGAGGATAGCGAAGGCAATCCTATTTCATTTAATCTTTTTATAAGCTCGGGCTCACAGCAAGGTACACAGCTTGCAAATCTTATCCGTAAAGATCTTTCTTCTCTCGGGGTTGATGTAAACCTTATCCAAATGGAATTTAATACATTGGCTAATAAAATATTTTTCACCTATGATTGGGATACCATGTTGATGGGAATGACTGGTGGTGTTGAACCACATTTTGGCGCAAATGTTTGGTTTTCGAGCGGTCCATTTCATATGTGGTATCCGCGACAGACAGAAGCGACGATGCCTTGGGAGACGCGTATTGATGAGATTTTTCGTAAAGGAGTTCAAGAGCTTGATGAAGAAAAGAGAAAAGTCCTGTATGATGAATGGCAGCGTATTGTTGCGGAAGAAGTCCCCGTTATTTATACGGTAATCCCGCTTCAGATCACCGGTGTTCATGATCGATTAGGGAATGTTAAACCAATGCCACTTGGTGGGGTTCTTCACAATGTAGAAGAAATTTATACTACGGAGAGTAAAAGATGAAATCAAAAACTATTTTATTTATATTGTGTTGCTTTCTCTTTAGCGGCTGTGCGAGTTGGCAGGAAAGGACAACCAATTGGAATGACGTAGCATTGTGGCGCTGTAATAGTGATGGGGATTCGTCTATCTCATTGAATAGTAAGGATGATATCTTTGAGATGACCTACCAGCTAAAAGGACAACATGGATGGGTTGAGATTCAAAAAAATATTGTCGTTGATCATTTTGAAAATAGGCCAATAGTGTTTCGTTTGCGGGCTGTATCCCCATCAGATCTTGAAATTAAATGCATTGATCATGACGGCTCAGTTTTTGGAAGAAAGATATCGTTGAAAGGAAAGTATAGAGAATGGACAGAATTTGTTGTCTATTCAGATACTGTTGAATATTGGTGGGGAGGAGATGAACATTTTGACGGTCTAGTTTCTATTAATTTTGCGATATCAGGTCAAGGCACAGGGGTTCTTTTTCTTGACGATATTAGATTTGGGTCCGCGGATTTGTTACCAACATTGCCACCTGCAGGGCCACAGCTTGATCCTGATGGAGAATTAGACGGCTTAGGATTTAAAGCGAGACGGCATGATGTCTTAATACCAGAAGATCCCTTAGTTCTCGAATATTTGAAGCAGTTGCAGGATATTTCGTCTCCCGAAAAACAATTGGTACCATCACAAGAAGATATGATTGCTCAAACGTTCAACAATGCAATCGTTGCAATGGCATTTATATTAAAGGGTGAAAGAGCGCGTGCTGAGAGAATATTGGATTTTTATGCCAATGCAACAGATGCAAATAATACGAATGTATTGCTTCAAAATTTCTTTTATAACGGTGAAGCACGAGGGTTCTATCAAAACATGCTGCTCCGTGATATGCACGGCCGCAAAAAATATCATACGCCAAAAAATGGTGACCGTTGGGTTGGTGATATGGCATGGCTTCTTCTTGCCTATCAATATTATGAAAAACAATATACGGTAGATCGCTATCGTGAGGTCATGGATTTGTTAAAGGATCTTTTAATACGCTATTTTGTTGAGGATGGTCATGGTGGTGGCTATGTTGAAGATGGATGGCGACGTGATGATTCAATGCTTCATGAGAATCATGGCCATGCAGAACTCAATATCGATTGTTACGCGGTGTTTAATTTGTGCGGGGAACATGTGTATGGCGAAAAAATCAAAAACTTTCTTGACCGTGTCCTTGGCACAAAAACTAATTTATGGCTTGATCAATATACCTGGCGAGTGCTTACGTTTGGTAAAGAATATAAAGACCTTTTAAACATACCAGAATATGACCTGCGGTTTCGAAAGACATTGGAAATAAATGGTGAACCGGTTATTGGGTTTTTTCATTCTCCAGACATCGCAATCAATAATATGTGGCTCGATGGAACAGGACATATGGCATGTGCTTTTATGGCTACGGGAAATCGAGAGCGTGGTTATTTTTATGCAAATCAGCTAGACCATTTTATGATCGATAGAGAGATTGGTGGATTAAACGTACGAGCATTACCCTATACAGCAAATAAAACAGGCGGATATCTCTGGGTTGATCCGCACAAAGGATTTGTATCTGTTGCTGCGTGGTATCTCTTTGCTAAGAATAAATTTAATCCGATGACGCTTGAGCGACTTAAATAAGGAATAAAAATGAAGAAAGTATTAACAAGCGAAAAGATCCCTATTAAATTATGGTGCGATGATGTTGAAGGTAATGCAATGCGGCAGATTAAAAATATTGCCAATCTTCCATTTGCGTTTCATCATGTCGCAATTATGCCTGATGCGCATAGCGGCTATGGTATGCCCATTGGTGGTGTCTTGGCAACAGAGGGGATGATTATTCCAAATGCGGTTGGTGTTGATATCGGTTGTGGGATGTGTGCAGTGCAAACATCGCTTCGCGATATACGCATCGAAAATCTTAAAAAAATTATGGGAGCGATACGCAGTACTATTCCCGTTGGGTTTAACCGTCATAAAACGCCGCATAAAGATGCTATGCCGAATTGTTCCATTATTCCGGGTGGCGTTGTTGAACGGGAATATACGTCTGCAACGCGCCAGGTCGGTTCTCTGGGGGGTGGAAACCACTTTATTGAAATTCAAAAAGGATCGAATGGATATATTTGGCTTATGATACACTCAGGAAGCCGTAATATCGGCAAACAGGTCGCCGATTTTTATAACCGACTGGCAAAGAAGCTTAATCTACACGAGAAGAGTCCGGTCCCACCAGAATTCGATTTAGCATATTTTCCCATTGAGAGCATAAAGGGGGATGTGTATCTTGCAGAAATGAATTATTGTTTAGCATTTGCGCAAGCAAACAGAGATTTAATGATGGGATTCATTAAGGATATTGTAGGGAATACTATGCACTGTGAATTTGATGAGGCGATTAATATTCATCATAATTATGCGAGTTTAGAAGAGCATTTCGGGTGCAGTGTCATTCTTCACCGGAAAGGTGCAACGGCAGCAGAAGAGGGGCAGTTTGGTATCATCCCTGGATCACAGGGAACAAAAAGTTATATTGTGAAAGGGAAGGGTAACGTGGAAAGTTTTGCCTCCTGTTCACATGGGGCTGGTCGTGTAATGGGAAGAAAACAGGCGATCCGTGAGTTGGATTTAGAACAGGAGACCAAACGATTAGAGCAAAAAGGGGTGCTTCATTCGATTAGAAGCAGAAGGGATTTGGATGAAGCCCCCAGTGCCTATAAAGATATTGATGTTGTGATGGAAAATCAAAGCGATTTAGTAAACATTGTTGTTGAGCTAATGCCACTCGGTGTTATTAAAGGATAGGGATATGCTGCGATTTATTATCAAACGGTTACTCATAAGTATTCCCATTATATTTTTCTTATCGTTTATTACCCTCTTTTTGATTAATCTTGTTCCGGGGAACTATTTTGATCAACTCCGCCTTAACCCGCAAATAGGGGAGGATGTGATACAGCAGTATGAAGCAAAATTCCACATTAACGATAATATTGTAATTCAATATTTCTATTGGCTTAAAGGTGTTTTTAAATTAGATTTTGGTTATTCGTTTACGTATCATATGCCGGTCACCAAACTCATCTATTCACGTCTTTTTAACACATTTTTGCTCTCCTTTTGTGCATTTTTACTTTCATGGCTTATTGCGATCCCTCTTGGTGTTGTAGCAGCTTTTATGAAAGATTCCCTCTTTGATAAAATACTAAGAGGCGTTGCTTATGTCTTTCTTTCACTACCCGGTTTTTTTCTTGCATTAGTGTTAATGTTCATATGTGCGCATGTGACTAATCTTCCGCTTGGCGGAATGCGTTCCATCTATTTTGATGAGTTGTCTTACTGGGGTAAATTAATTGACATCGCAAAACATATGATCGTGCCGCTTGTAGTTCTTTGTACATTTTCTATCAGTTATCTTTTTCGTCTTATGCGCTCAAACATGCTTGATGTGCTCAATCGTGATTTTGTACGTATTTTGAGAACGTGGGGACTTCCATCATCTCTTATTATATTTAAACATGTTCTGCGGAATGCTATTAATCCACTGGTTACTATGTTGGGGTTTCAGCTCCCAGCCCTTTTTAGTGGGGCCGCTCTGCTGGAGATTATTACGGGGTGGCCAGGATTAGGGGCAATGATGCTGCATGCGGTGAGAAGTCAGGATATCTTTTTAGTAATGGGAAATATGGTTATGGTTTCATTTTTATTAATAGTCGGAAATATTATGTCTGATATTTTATTAGCAATAACTGATCCGCGGATTCGATATTAGTGAGCAGTACACTATGTTTAATAAACTAAAGGAAAAAAAACTGGCGCTGATTGCACTTCTTGTTCTAGGCACACTGTGTGTTATTACTGTTTTTGCGGAATTTATTGCCCCCTATGATTACGATGAAGACAACAGAGAAAATCCCTATCAACCACCGACAAAAATTCATTGTATAGATGCGGGTGGTAGATTTCATTTTATTCCCTTTGTGTACACGTCCGATAAATATTTAAGTGAAAATTATGAACGTATCTATACTGAAAGTACTGCAAAGCATTATTCATTACGTTTATTTCCGAAAGGTGATGCCTATCATTTATGGGGAGTTATTAAGTGGGACCGGCATCTTTTTGGCGTGGGAGAAAGTGCAAAAATGTATCTATGCGGTACTGATGCACGAGGGCGGGATCTTTTTTCACGAATTGTTCATGGCGGGAGAATATCCCTTTCAATAGGAATCATCGGCGTTTTTATTGCAATGGTACTTGGTACTATTATCGGTGGCCTTGCCGGATATTTTGGCGGCATTGTTGATCAATGTATTATGCGCTGTGCAGAGCTTTTTATGATGATCCCTTCCTTTTATTTGCTTTTAGCAATACGCGCTTCATTGCCCCCTGATTTAAGTTCAGCACACGTGTATTTTTTTGTTACCTGCCTATTGAGTCTTATCGGATGGGCAGGGCTGGCACGTATTATTCGTGGCATGGTACTTTCACTCAAGGAGCAGGATTTTGTGCTTGCGGCACGTCTTTTGGGGACCAATCATTTTAATGTGATTGTAAAACACCTCTTACCGCATACGACATCATATTTACTGGTGGCGATGAGTATTTCGATTCCCGGATATATTCTTGCCGAATCTGCATTAAGTCTATTAGGCCTCGGCATTCAGGAACCATTTGTAAGCTGGGGAATGCTTCTCAGTGACGCCCTTTCCATCGCACAGCTTAAATTTCATGTGTGGATGTTATTTCCCGGCGTGTTTATATTTATAACTGTTTTTTGTTGTAATGTATTAGGTGATTCATTACGGGACGTAATGGATCCGCTAACGAAAATGAAGCTATGAATCATTTACTTGATGTCGAAAATATATCGGTTGCCTATGTAAGTAATGGCAAACAACAAACCGTATTAGAAGACGTTTCTCTTTATATCGCTGAGGGGGAATCGGTTGGTATCATCGGTGAGTCAGGTTCAGGAAAAACAACCCTATCAGATACTATTCTTAATAGTATCTCATTTAAAAATGGTACGGTATTAGGAGGGAATATTTCCTATCGGGGACACGATCTCCTGAGTAATACGAAGCCTATCGGAAGACAGATCACCTATATTCCTCAAGACCCCGCAAGCTCTCTTGATCCGTTGTTCCCTATACGTACTAATTTTAAGGAGATTATAAAAACACATATGAGAGATAGTAGTTATAAAAAAATAGATAACGTAATCAACGATGCTCTTACGAAGGTGCATCTTTCTTCAGAGGCACTTAATATTCACAGTTATCCGCATCAATTAAGCGGTGGCATGCAACAACGCATACTCATCGCATTAGCATTACTCAGCAATCCCGAATTAATTATTGCGGATGAGCCGACCTCTAACCTTGATGTTACCACTGAACGGGAAATCATAAGACTTTTTGAAGAAATTCGCACTGGCCACGGCGCATCCTTTTTGTTAACAACGCACAATTTATCTTTGGCGAAATGTTTTTGTGATCGCCTCTATGTTTTTTTTATGGGAAATGTTGTAGAGATGGCTCAAACGGAC
Source organism: Candidatus Omnitrophota bacterium (assembly GCA_018823795.1). Classification (GTDB taxonomy): domain Bacteria; phylum Omnitrophota; class Omnitrophia; order JAHJGZ01; family JAHJGZ01; genus JAHJGZ01. Next base: position 40,759 of record JAHJGZ010000046.1, on the reverse strand, counting down.
GAACTATTTTCGAACCCTCAGCATCCGTACACGAAAGCATTAATTGACGCAATGCCGAGCATTACAGAAAAAAAGTCTCTGAAAGCATACGCGTACAGCGCATGCATTTATGACAGGAAGCCTTCAGGGTGTCGATTCATAACTCGGTGCAGGGAGAAAAATGACCGGTGTGTGATTAAACCAGAGGAAAGAAAAATTTCTGAAAACCATTACGTGTACTGTTGGAATGAAATGGTATAATACATTATGAATAAAGAGGTTATGGCGCTTTCAATAAAAGGAATTTCAAAAATTTTCTATAAAAGAAAAAGTTTTTTTGCAAAAACGTTTTCTTCGGTTGAAGCACTAAAAGGCATAACCCTGTCCATCGATAGTGAAAAAATTTACGGTATTGTTGGAGAGAGTGGTTGTGGTAAAACAACGTTGGCAAAAATTATTGTTGGATTACTTAAGCCGGATAGTGGCGAAGTGTGCTTTAATAATCAAGTCGTTATTGATGCAGGAACAAAAAGAAGACGCATGGAGGGACATTCTTTTCAATTGGTCTTTCAGAATCCATTTACCTCATTAAATCCGCGTTTTACTATTAATCAGATTCTACGTGAAGGTTTAATTAATAAAAAGATAGATGACGCCACGATAGGGCAGAAAATAGAATCTATCGCTGCAGAAGTTAATTTACCGCACGAAGTAATTAAAAAATATCCGCATGAATTAAGCGGCGGGGAACGGCAACGCATCGCACTTGCGCGAGCGCTCATAGTAGAACCAAAGCTGCTTATTTTAGATGAGCCTCTTTCCAGTCTTGATGTTACCATCCAATCGTCTATTTTATTATTGATAGAAAAATTAGTGAAAAAACGTTCCATTATAGTGTTATTTATTGCTCATGATCTGGCAGTTATGCGGCATATTGCAGAGTATGTATTTGTGTTGTCAAACGGAGCGCTTGTTGAAGAGGGCCCGGTGGAAACAATTTTTAGTACACCACAACATCACTATACAAAACGATTGCTCGATGCGGCGTTGTATAAATAGTTTTTTTTCAATACAATGTGTTGCAATTGTTTTGCCTTATTTTGTTTGTTGTTATATAATACATCCTTAACGTAACGTAATGTACACTCAATACCGGTAAAGATGGAGGAAACAATAATGCCTGATCTACGAAAAGATCCTATCACAGGCAGATGGGTGATTATTTCAACGGCGCGGGGTAAACGGCCGTCGAGTTTTATGACTGCGAAGCGTGAAAAAACACATATTGCAATATGTCCATTCTGTCCCGGCAATGAACAAAGAACCCCTCCTGAAATTTACGCGTTGCGTCCTAAAGAACATACAACTCCAAATTCGGAGGGATGGCAGGTGCGGGTATTACCGAATATGTTTCCTGCCTTAGGCATTGATGGGGAACTTGAGAAAAAAGGTATTGGTATGTATGATATGATGACAGGATTTGGGGCGCACGAGGTAGTGGTTGAGACCCCCGATCATACGAAAAGCACGAGAGATTTATCCATTGATGAAATTAGTAATATTATTACTATCTGCCAGGATAGAATTCAGGATTTGTATCGAGATGTCCGTTTTCGTTTTGTTTTAATGTTTAAAAATGAAGGGGAACAAGCTGGTGCGTCACTTGAGCATTCACATAGTCAATTGATTGCAACGCCGGTTACACCGCGGCGTGTAAAAGAAGAATTGGACGGCGCGCGACATTATTATAAACAGAAGGAGCGATGCGTTTTTTGTGATATCATCGATCAAGAAAAAGATGTAGGGAAACGTATTGTCTATGAGAATGACGCGTTTATTGCCTTTTGTCCTTTTGCCTCCCGTTTTCCCTTTGAGATATGGCTTTTGCCGAAAAAGCATGAAGTTGATTTTTATGCCTCTCGCGGACATATAAATGATATGGCTCGCGCATTAAAAATTGTGCTTTTGAAGCTTACGCGAGCACTTGATGGTCCACAATATAATTATATTGTTCATACCTCTCCCAATCGTTTTCCTCGTCGGGGGTATTGGCACACGATCATGGAAGATTACCATTGGCATATTGAAATAATACCTCGCATTCTTCGTACAGCCGGTTTTGAGTGGGGAACGGGGTTGTATATCAATCCTACGCCACCTGAAGATGCGGCAAAATATTTACGAGAAATAACCGTTACCATATAAATTTATTCTCCGATGAAAAAACTCTATATTGCTTTTCTCTGGCATATGCACCAGCCATTATATAAAGATTATCTTACCGAACGGTACTATCTGCCTTGGGTGCGCCTTCATGCTTTGAAAGGCTATTATGATATGCCGGCACTTCTTGAACGATTTCCTGACATGAAGGCAACATTCAATCTAACGCCGTCACTTTTACTGCAAATGAATGATTACGTGACGAATGATTCCGTGAATGATGACTTTTTGATCGTGAGCAAGAAGCGTGCAGAAGATCTTACTCGTGAAGATAAGGAATTTATCCTCGCCAATTTTTTTATGAACAATTGGGATACCATTATAAAACCGCATCCGCGTTATGGAGAATTGCTTAGAAGACGCGGACTTCATTATACGGTCGGTGACGCACTGAATATTATTGAGCGATTTGATCGACAGGATTTTCTCGATCTACAAGTTCTTTTTAATATTAGTTGGTTTGGTTATGCGTATCGAAAAAAAAATACTGAGTTAGAAGGGATCTATCGTAAAGAGCGTGGGTTTAGCGAAGAGGAAAAGATGAGGGTGTTGTCCCTGCAGCAAGACGCGATCAAGGAAATAATTCCTCTTTATAAACGATTATATGACACGGGACAGATAGAGTTGATAACAACCCCTTATTATCATCCGATTTTGCCTATTCTCAACAGTGGCGTTTCTTCATATGGGTATAGCTGGGAAGAAGATGTTTCGTGGCATATTGAAAAAGCCCTCGAACTTTTTACGAATACCTTTGGGCGGAAGCCAAAAGGTATATGGCCGGCCGAAGGAAGTGTGTCGCGGAGTATTTTGTATCCATTTGTAAAGAGGGGCATAGAATGGCTTGCAACAGATGAAGAAATATTGCTTGCATCTTTGGGTGGAGGGAACCGGAATGAACTCATCTATAAGCCGTATTCAATTAAAAGCGGCGATGGGTATATTAACATGGTATTTCGTGATAAAAAACTTTCTGATCTTATTGGATTTAGTTATGCCAATTCCCGGCCGGAACAGGCGGCTGAAGACTTCCTTGAGAATTTACGGTCAATTCAAAGAAATGTGTCTGGTCTCGGGGGTGAACACCTTGTTTCCATAATACTTGATGGTGAAAATGCATGGGAATATTATCGTGATGGAGGGGAGCGTTTTCTCTCTCTCTTATACGAAAAAATTTGTGCTGATCCATCCCTCGAAACTGTTACCATCGGAGATTTTATTCAGCGTTTTCCCCCATCAGATGAATTACATAATTTATATGCAGGTTCATGGATTAATCACAATTTTGATATATGGTATGGGCATCATGAAGATAGGGTCGGATGGGAGTATGTAGATAGAACACGCACGTTTTTGAAGAGCGTTCCACTGGAAGAAGAAAAAAGTAAACAAGCGTGGGAAGAAATTTATGCTGCCGAGGGGAGTGATTGGTTTTGGTGGTTTGGAGATGAGTTTTCGTCCCTTTCTGAATCGACATTTGATTTTCTTTTTCGTAATCACCTCATGAATGTATATCGTATTGCAGAGAGAGCAATTCCTGATTATCTTCAGGAACCGATTAAACGCAAAGTGAAAGCTGCGATAAAAAAAGAGCCCATCGCTTTTATTAATCCGGTGATTGATGGGTGTGTAAGTACCTATTATGAATGGACACATGCCGGTGTGTATGCCTTAGATGATGCATTGGGGGCGATGCAAACAGCCGAAAAGAGTATTGATACAATCTATTATGGATTTAATCTTACAACACTTTTTTTCCGTCTTGATATTAATCGAAATACCCCACGTGAGCGGCTCAAAAAGTGTAAAGGATGCCTTGAACTTATTACTGCAAGTCATACGTATCATCTCATGTTTACTTTTTCAAAGGATGCAGTGCTTGAGCTCTATGATGTTACTGATGGAAAAACGACCGCAATTAATGTGTTTGACGGAGCGCTATCTTTTGATAAAATTATTGAAATTTCGTGTGCATTTTCTTCTTTGTGCGTACAACCGAATGAATCGATACAATTTTCATTTTTACTTATAGAGAATGACATACCAGTAGAAAAGTGGCCGAAATTTACTACTATAAATTTTGCCGTTCCAGATGTTGATTTTGAAGAAATGATATGGAGCGCATAAATGAAGGGGGAACCATGGGAAAAGTTAGCTTTATATTCTCATTACATAATCATCAACCGGTTGGAAACTTTGGACACATATTTCAAGAGTCCTTCGATAATTGTTATAAACCATTCATTGATGTGCTTGGTAAGCATCCTTCGATTAAGGTGGTTCTTCATTATTCTGGCCCCTTGTTTGATTGGATGGAAGAGCATGCACCATCCTATTTAAATACCATTCGGAAATTAGTGAAACGGGGGCAGGTGGAACTCTTAAGCGGCGGATATTATGAGCCTCTTTTGCCGCTTATTCCTGAAGCTGATGCGTTCGGGCAAATTAAAAAAATGAACACCTATATAAAGAAACGGTTTTCATTCACTCCACAGGGTTTCTGGCTAACGGAGCGTGTGTGGGAACCGACGTTTCCGAGTATTGCACATAAGAGTGGACTTACCTTTACGGCATTAGATGATAGTCATTTTCTTTATGCCGGCTTGAGTAGCAAAGATATTCGTGATTTCTACATAACGGAAAACGATGGGCACATTCTCAACATTTTTCCTATTAGTAAATATTTGCGTTACGCCATTCCGTTTAAACCGCATCAAGAAATTATTAGTTACTTCCGTTCTTTTTCTAACGCGTATGAACAGACGATTGTTACCTTAGCGGATGACGGTGAAAAGTTTGGTGTGTGGCCGGGAACGCATCAGTGGGTCTATAAGGAAAAATGGCTTGAGAAATTTTTCTCCTCGTTAGAAGATAATACCGATTGGCTTGAGACTATTACCTTTTCTGAAGGATTGCAGAAAAAACGAGCCAAAGGGAGAATTTATATTCCAACAGCCTCCTATGAAGAGATGATGGAATGGGTCCTGCCGCCTGATCAAACGAATAAATTAGAATCTGTAAAGAAGACATTGTCTGATGCCGGACTGTTCGAGGAGGCAAAAGATTTTATCCGTGGAGGCTATTTTCGTAATTTTTTTACTAAATATTCTGAAGCGAACGCAATGAAAGGAAAACAATTTTATGTGAGCGCTAAGGTACATGCTCTCAAAAATTCAACGTCGAAGAAAGAAGCACTTAATGAAGTGTGGAAGGGGGAATGTAATTGTCCTTATTGGCATGGTGTTTTTGGTGGCCTGTATTTACACCATCTCCGACGATCCACGTATGATCACTTAATCAAAGCTGAATGTATTGCTGATGAAGTGTTGCGGGGCAGTGATGAAGGAGGAAAGATTATTCAACAGGATATTAATTTTGACGGCATAGATGAAATCCTTTTTGAATCGAAAACTATGAACGTGTACGTTATCCCTCATGAAGGTGGTGCAATTTGTGAAATTGATTATCGTCCACGCTCATTTAATATTACCGATACTATGACGAAGAGACCGGAGGCATATCATACACATATTCGATCCGGTAATGATTCGTCTGGTAGCGGTACCGACGGTGCTAGTATTCACGATTTAAAGAAGACCGTTTCTCAAGAAATACGTGATAACCTTATATATGACAGGCACATACGAAGATCATTAATCGATAAGTGTATTCCGGACGATGTTTCTTTTAATGATTTTAAGAGAAATGAATATGAGGATATGGCAACTTTTTATTCGAACGAATACGCGACATCAATAGATAAGAGAAAAAAAACTATAGCGCTCATCGGGGAAGGGTACATTCAAACAAAAAAAGGGAGAACGATTATCACTATTCAAAAAGAAATTACCTTTGGCTCAACGAACATACAGGTTGCGTATGTCGTAACCAATAAAGGTCGGAGTGCTATACAGTTTTGTTTTGGTTCTGAGTGGAATTTCAATTTTAAAAATAGTGATAAACAATTTCAATCGGTAAAAAAGGTTACGGTGCATGATGAATGGTCAAATATGGGTGTTATATTTTCTTCTGCAGAAGCTTTTACTCTGTGGCAATATCCGATACAAACGGTTTCACAAACCGAAAGTGAATATTGTTTGAGTGATCAGGGAACATCGCTTTTTCCTCATTGGCATATGACCATCCCTCCTGAGGGACAACGTACGGTATCATTTCACGTAGACATTATTGAACAATAGCGAAATTGTTGAAGCGGTAGCAAACTATGAAAGAATTTAAAAAAGATAGGCAATTGTCTGTCCGGTATCTTAAAGGTATTGGTCCTAAACGAGCGGCAGCGTTCGAAAGCATAGGCATTCATACAATTGAGGATTTATTTTTCTTCTTTCCGCGGCGCTATGAAGATCGTAGTCATTTTTCATCACTTGCAGAAGTAATCGTTGACGATTTTATTACGATAAAGGGAACGGTCGTAGCAAAGGGAATACGACCGACACGATCAATAAAAATTTTCGAACTGGTGGTCGATGATGGTAACGGGAGAATTCATTGCCTTTTTTTTAATCAGCCATATCTGATGAACACATTTGCCATAGACGACACAGTAGTTCTTTTTGGCAAAGTTGAATTGTATAAAAAAAAACTGCAGCTCAATTCTCCCGAGTATGAAATTTTAAAAGATGATTCTGAGGTGACCGTGCATACCGGACGCATTGTTCCTATTTATCCGCTTACTGAAGGTTTAACACAGCGTTCGTTGCGTAAGTCGATGAAAACATTAATTGAAGAATATGCCGACACCGTAGAAGAAATATTCCCTCCGGTAATTATGCAGCGACATTACTTACTTCGGCGAAAAGAGGCATTTCAAAATATTCATTTTCCTGAAAATAACTTTCTTCTCGAACGCGCACACTTTAGAATTGTTTTCGAAGAGTTTTTTGAATTTGAGTGTAAGGTCGCTCAACAGATAAAAGACCGCAGCGCCATTAAAAATTGTTTTAGTATAAAAACGAACGAAAAAGCACACAGTATGTTTTTATCCGCGCTTGATTTTTCTCTCACGAAGTCTCAAGAAAAAGCGATAAAAGAAATAGAGGATGATTTTTTAAAATCGTACCCGATGAATAGAATTCTCCAAGGCGACGTGGGCTCAGGCAAAACGATCATAGCGGCATTCGCATTATTTCTTGTCGCACACCATGCGTTTCAAGGAGCTTTTTTGATACCGACAGAAATTCTTGCTGAACAGCATTATAGTACCGTATCGAAATTGTTTACAGCTTTAGGCGTATCGTTTGCGCTTCTGACGGGCAATACTCCTCCAGACAAGAAGAAAGCAATCATTGCACAAGTGTCAAAAGGTGAAATAAATGTTCTCATGGGAACGCATGCGCTCATTCAAAAAGAGGTAACGTTTTCAAAATTAGGTCTTGTCATTATTGATGAACAGCATAAATTCGGTGTTGAGCAGCGGGAACATCTGCTTGAGCAAACAGTGCGCCCGCATCTATTAGTAATGACGGCAACACCAATACCGCGGACGCTCGGATTGGTTCTGTATGGTGATTTAGAAGTTTCTACATTGCGAGAATTACCCTTTGGCGAACGGGGGGTGAAAACGTATTGGATTACGAAGAAGAAAGAAGCAGATGTTTTCCTAAAAGTAAAAGAAAAAATGAGGGAAGGGGATCAGGCATATATTATATTTCCCTTAGTTGAAGAGACGGAAAAGTCTGATTTAGCCGCTGCTACTGAGGAATATGAACGACTGAAGCGTACCGTATTTCATGAGTTTAATGTGGGGCTTGTTCATGGTAGGATGAAAAAAGAGAAGAAATCGAGTGTTATGGAACAATTTCGTGCAGGCAAAATTCATCTTTTGATATCGACCACGGTCATTGAAGTCGGCATTGATAATCCGAACGCTTCTATTATTATTATCGAACATGCTGAACGTTTTGGCCTTTCGCAGTTACATCAGATGAGAGGACGTGTTGGCCGAGGGAAGAAAGAATCATTTTGTTTTCTCTTCGGTGAGCCGACAACTGAGAATGGAAAAAAACGATTGCGATTGATGACAAAAACAAATGATGGATTTAAAATAGCCGAGGAGGATTTGTATTTAAGGGGACCGGGGGATTTTCTCGGTACACGGCAAAGTGGCTTGCCACAATTTAGGCTTGCTGATATTGTACGTGATGCTGAGACGTTACGATTAGCAAAGAAGGAAGCCTTTCAGGCAGTGAATGAAGGGATAACATAAAAAAGAAAAGGGAGATTGTATGAAACGAGTTCTACTGTTAAGCTGTTTAATTTTTATTAATTGTGTTATGATAAGTACTAAGGGGGTAGCTATGGAAGAGAAAGTCGCTGTGTTAGAAACCACACAAGGAGTCATTGAAATCAAACTTATGCCTGATGTTGCTCCAAAAGCATGCGAGAATTTCATTACACTTATAAATAAAGGGTATTATGATGGTATTATCTTTCATCGTGTGATTAAGAATTTTATGATTCAGGGGGGTGATCCGACCGGCACGGGAAGAGGTGGTGAATCAATGTGGGGAGTACCATTTGAGGATGAAGTTCGTCGCGATATTATTTTTGATCGACCGGGATTACTTGCTATGGCAAATGCCGGACCAAATACGAACGGTAGCCAGTTTTTTATTACCACGAAACCGACGCCGTGGCTTAATATGCGGCATACTATTTTTGGAGAGGTTGTATCTGAGTATGCAATTATTCAAAACTTGGAGAACGTGAAGACGCATCAGGGAGATCGACCGGTGACTGATCAGGTAATTAAAAAAGCATACATAAAATAATAAAGAGGTGTATGCGAACAACATGAAAGTAGAAGGAAATAATGGAAATCGGTATTATCGGGTTACCACAGACAGGTAAAAAAACACTCTTTAGCCTCCTGACGGGTGGGGTCCTCAAAGGTGAAAGTGAACATCAGAGGGGAAAGAAAGATGCCGGTGCGGGTATTTCAAAGGTATACGATGAACGATTATACCGATTAGCAAAACTCTATAATCGAGAAAAAGCAATACCGGCTACTATTAAGTATATTTTGCTTCAAAAGTTATCAAAAAATTCAAATGAAAACAGTAATGCTTTCCAGTCAAGAGCAATGGTAGATGCGGTTTGCCATGTGGTGCGTGCTTTTAAGAATGATTCAGTATTTCACGTTGATGGTTCTGTTGATCCCGTACGTGATATACGATACGTTGAGTCAGAACTCCTTTTGTCAGATTTGCTTTTTACAGAAAATAGGATAGACCGGCTTGAGAAGGAAATAACGCATACGCACGACGCGGTGATGGAAAAGGAACTTGTGTTGATGAAACGCATTCGCGAAAATTTGAATAATGAAATTCCGTTACGCTTGGTTGCATTCAGTGATGATGAGCGAAAAGAATAAACGCGTATCCTTTCTTGACGCGTAATAATATGCTTATTGTTTTAAATGTAAGCGAAAGTGATCTAAACTCGAATACGTTAATAGAAAACATGGAAAAAACATTCGTTGGCAAAGGAATGTTTTTTGTCCAAGTGTCTTGTAAAATTGAAAAAGAACTTGTTGAAATTGAAGATGTAGGCGAAAGAAAAGCATTTTTGGAGGCATTGGGGGTTAAACGTTCGACTCTTGAGAAGGTGACACAAATGAGTTATACGGCACTTGAACGCGTATCATTTTTTACTGTTGGAGATCACGAGGTGCGGGCATGGAGTGTACGGGCGAATGCGCACGCACCGCACGCAGGTGGTGTCGTGCATTCTGATATGGAGCGAGGGTTTATTCGTGCCGAACAAATGCACATAGATGATTTATTGAAGTTGGGGAGCGAAGCAAAGGTAAAGGAAGAAGGAAAATTTTTTCTCAAAGGGAAAGACTACTGTGTGCAAGACGGTGATGTGTTGCGTTTTCGCTTTAATGTGTAGCTATTTAATAAGGTAGAAGAATTCATATGAGGATTATAGCGGGCCAATATAGATCGCGGAAATTAAAATTTCCGAAGACAAAGGCAGTACGACCGGCTATGGACCGGGTACGGGAAACGATATTTAACATTATTGGTGATGAGATTATTGGTGCACGGGTATTAGATTTATATGCAGGATGCGGGAGTATCGGATTTGAAGCACTGAGTCGCGGAGCACAAAGCGCGTTTTTTGTTGAAGTGCATCATCAAGCGGTGAAGTGTATACAAGAAAATAGTGCACTACTTGATGTTAAAGTATCTATTACAATTATGCAAATGCTCGTTTCACGTGCAATACCATTATTACATAAGAAAGGGTCGCTATTTGATTTTATATTTATAGATCCTCCGTATGGTGGCGAGCGGGCAAAAAAAACCTTGATGAAACTATATCGGTTTGGTATACTTGCGCCGCACGGAAAAATGATTATTGAACATAGTGCTCATGACGAACTTGCATTGACAAACGAAATTGAAGTTATTGCATGTAAAAAGTTTGGGGAGACAATAGTATCGTTTTTGAAAATTCAGTAGAGGCTTAATCGCATATGAAAAAACGGGCAATATATCCGGGGACGTTTGATCCTATTACGAATGGTCATTTAGATGTTATTCAAAGAGCGTTGGAGCTTTTTGATACGGTGTATGTGGCTGTAGTTCAGAATGTTGCAAAAAAAACACTTTTTTCGTCACAGGAGAGACTTGTGTTAATTAAGCAGGCCACGAGTGGCTTTAGCGGGCTTGAAGTTGAGGCCTTTGATGGACTGGTAGTTGATTTTGCCGCCCAGAAAAAGGTGAGAACTATTATACGAGGTTTGCGGGCGATTTCCGACTTTGATTATGAATTCCAGATGGCATTAACGAATCGTAAATTATGCCCAATTGTCGAAACAATCTTTTTAATGCCATCTGAAGATAATTTTTATATTTCTTCAAAGCTTATTAAAGAAATTGCTACGTTAAAGGGAAATGTGTCGCAATTTGTTCCGCCAGCTGTCGTGAAGGCATTAAAAGAAAGATTAAATATTTAGTTGTCAATGATAATCGATCTTACCCACATTAAGGATGAGGAAGAAATTTCTCTGGCGCATGAATACGATCCAAAACACGAAGAGTTGGAGTTTGTCGATTATCGTTATACCACTGGAATTACGTTAGAAGGAACAGCGCTTAGACAAAATGATTCTGTGAGTGTGACTGGTGTAATAAAATGGACGTGTGTTATTACGTGTTCTCGTTGTGTAAAGGAATTCAACTCGAGTGTCGATGAACATTTTGATTTTTCATATGATGTTTATGACAAGAAACAGATTGATATTACAAATGACGTGCGAGAGCAAGTAATATTTTTGCACGAGCAACAGTATTTATGTCGTCCAGACTGTAAAGGGTTGTGCCCGACATGCGGGAACAATCTTAATACAGGACAATGCACATGTTCACATAATGAAATTCGAGAAAATAAATTCAGTCAGTTGAAGGAAATATTGCACGATAAAAAAAAGGAGAAATAACGAATGGCACATCCAAAAAGACGGCATTCCAATACACGAACGCGGACACGGCGCGCCCATGATTTCATAACGCCAAAATCCCTTTCTGCATGTTCTCACTGTGGAGCAAAAAATATTCCTCACCGTATTTGTCCACAATGCGGATACTATAAAGGGAAACAAAGGGTAACCCTTAAAGTAAAAGAGGATAAGAAAAAATGAATCGAATAGCAGTTGATGGCATGGGGGGAGATTTTGCTCCGTATGCTGCCGTTGATGGTGCAGTACAAGCTGCGAACGATTTCAACTTAGAAGTTGTTATCGTTGGGCAAGAAAATGTTATTAAAAGGGAATTGCAGAAACATAAGGTTACTGGGGGCAAACTGTTTATTCAGCATGCACCAGAGGTTGTTGATATGGGAGAATCTCCGGTTAGTGCAATTAAGAAGAAGAAGAATTCTTCGATTGCTGTCGGTATTGATTTATTAAAACAAAGGGATGTTAATGCATTCGTAAGTGCAGGCAATACCGGAGCAGTGGTTGCGTCTGCTTCATTACGGCTCGGATGCCTTCCGGGGATAAAGCGACCAGGTATTGCTATTAGTATGCCGACGGTGCATGGCTTTTCTTTGATAATGGATGTTGGCGCCAACATAGATCCACGCCCCGAACATCTTTTTCAATATGCAATCATGAGTGACATTTATGCCCGTTATTTTCATAAGAAAAAGCGTCCGACCATTGGGCTTCTTAATATCGGAGAAGAGGAATCAAAGGGAACTGAACTCCTCAAGGAAACCTATAAACTGTTACGCGATTCAGAACTTAATTTTATCGGTAATATTGAGGGACGAGATATCTTTTCGGGTAAGGTTGATTGTATCATTTGCGATGGTTTTGTCGGTAATGTTGTGCTTAAGGTTATTGAAAGTATTGCCGAAACAACGATACAAGTGTTAAAAAGGGAATTAAACAAAAACCTCATAACACGCATGGGAGGATTATTCCTCAAAGTCGCTCTTTCGTCATGGAAAAAAGAAACCGATGCGTCAGAATTAGGTGGCGCACCACTTTTGGGAGTTGACGGAGCTATCATTATCAGTCATGGCGGGGCGACTGCAAAGGCGATAAAAAATGCTATTAAGACTGCGGGGCAAGCGGTCGATTATGAAGTAAATAGCCATATTGTAGATGAGATAACGAAAAAGGAATAAGATCGTAACAGAGCGCATTCTATGACAAACAATAATAAAAAAGTACAAGCTTCGATAGTTGGGTTGGGCTATTATGTTCCGCCCAAGGTGATGACTAATTTTGATATAGAAAAAATAGTCGACACAAATGATGAGTGGATTATGACACGAACAGGAATTAAAGAGCGACGAATTGCTGCTGATGATGTTGCTTCCAGCGATTTAGGCAAGGAAGCAGCATTGAAGGCAATAAAGGATGCCGGATTGAGTGCAAAAGACATTGATCTTATAATTGTTGCTACCATTTCGCCAGATATGATTTTTCCTGCCACCGCATGTGTATTGCAGAAAATGATTGATGCACCACAGGCTGCATGCTTTGATATAAGTGCTGCCTGTTCGGGGTTTCCCTATGCATTAACCATTGCTGCTCAATTTATTGAGACAGGTTTTTATAAAAATGTTTTGGTTGTTGCTGCCGAGGCATTAACTCATTTAATCGATTGGCAAGATAGATCAACCTGTGTACTCTTTGGTGATGGTGCTGGTGCGGCAGTTGTAAGCAGGTCTCGAGATGGCGGCGGGCTTCTTGCTTCTTCTCTTGGTGCTGCTGGTCAATACGTTGATCTTCTGAAACTTCCAGCAGGGGGTTCCCGTATGAAGGCAACGCATCAAACGGTCGATGATCGGCTTCATTATTTAAAGATGGCGGGAAATGAAGTATTTAAAATTGCAGTGCGCACAATGGAAAAGGCGGCTCGTGAAGTAGTAGAAAAAGCAGGAATATCACTTCATGATGTTGATTGCCTTATTCCCCATCAGGCGAACATGCGAATTATTAAAGCGGTGTATGAACGCTTAGAAATCCCTAAGGAAAAAGTATTTATTAATGTAGACCGTTATGGAAATATGTCTGGTGCATCAACTATTGTTGCGCTGTGTGAAGCGATTGAACAGGGAAAAGTAAAGAAGGGGTCAATAGTCGTTATTGCAGCTTTTGGTGCTGGCTTTACGTGTGGAGCGAACGTTATACGATGGTAAAGATAGGATTTCTTTTTCCGGGACAGGGCGCACAAACAGTTGGCATGGGACGCGATTTTTATGATGCATCAAGTCGTGTAAAAGAAATTTTTGCGCACGCTAAAGATAGTATTAATATAGATGTTGCCGAGATTTGTTTTAATGGCCCTGAAGAACGATTAACGCAAACCGTAAATGCTCAAATTGCTATTTTTACGGTGAGTGTCGCAATACGAGAGGTAATTCGTGAGCGCTATCCCGAGATACAACCGTTCCTTAGTTGTGGGTTGAGTCTTGGTGAATATAGCGCACTAGTTTCTGCAGGCGTTCTTGATTTTGAAACCACATTACGTATAGTTGCACAGCGTGGGCAGCTTATGGAGGATGCAGCTCGGAAAAATCCTGGTGGAATGGTTTCGATTATTGGTCTTTCTGAAGATCAATGCAGTCGCATAGCCAGAGAATGTGACGTTGATGTTGCAAATTATAATTCGCCGGAACAAGTTGTTTTGTCGGGACTTAAAGAAAATATACAAAAGGCTGCGGAATCTGCCGTAGCGCTTGGGGCAAAAAAAGCTGTCATTCTTAAAGTAAGTGGTGCATTTCATTCACGCCTTATGCGCACAGCAGCGGAAGGAATGAATGCCGTATTCGACACGGTTAAGCTACACAATCCCGTGAGTGGATTTATTCCTAATGTTACGGCTAAGCTTGAAGATAGTGGCGAAGCAATAAAGAATAATTTGATTTTACAAGTTTCTCAATCGGTAAAGTGGACACAGACAATGCAGTATGCCGCCGGTGCGGGAGTAAACTATTTTTTAGAAATTGGGCCGGGCAAAGTGTTAAAAGGTTTAGCGAGACGTATTAATAAAGATGTTACGGTGATTTCTGTTGAGAAGGAAGCGGCATTGACGGATATTGAAGAACTTCTTAAAATAAAGGAGTAGTAAATGAATCTACAAGATAAAATAGTGTTAGTGACTGGTGGTGCGCAAGGGATCGGAAAAGAAATAGCATTAACGCTTGCTGATGCGGGAGCACATGTGGCAGTCTGCGATGTCAATGAAACATCACTTGATAGCACTGTTTCTGAAATAAAAAAAAAGGGACGTGATGCATTGGGCATGAAAGCAAATGTTACAAATGTCAAGGATGTTGAAGAAGTAATCAGAAAAATTCTTGACAAGTATCAAAGAATAGATATACTTGTGAACAACGCAGGAATAACGCGTGATAATTTGCTTGTGCGGATGAGTGAAGAAGATTGGGACCTTGTTCTTTCTGTTAATTTAAAAGGTGTTTTTTTGTTTAGTAAAGCAGTGGCGCGGCCGATGATGAAACAGCGTGCAGGGTGCATCATTAATATTGCTTCTATTATCGGTATTATGGGCAATGCAGGGCAAGCGAATTATGCAGCATCAAAAGGCGGTGTTATTGCTCTTACCAAAACAATGGCAAAAGAGCTTGCAAAGCGAAATATTACGGTGAATGCAATAGCGCCGGGGTTTATCAAAACCGCCATGACGGATAAGTTAACCGATGAGGTTAAAAGTGAGATGATGAAAATGATCCCTCTCGGCCGTTTAGGCGAACCCAAAGATGTGGCGCGGGTAGTATTGTTTTTAGCATCTGAGAATGCTTCATATATAACGGGACAGGTTATCACCATTGATGGTGGTATGGTCATGTAAACGAAGTTCACATTTATGAATTAAAAACGAACTGTATGGTGACAGTAAAAAAGGAGGAAAGATAATAATGGCAGCTATTGAAAAAGTAACAGAAATTATTGTTGAACAATTAGGTGTTAAGCCGGAAGAAGTTACACCAGAAGCATCATTTGTTGATGATTTGGGAGCGGATTCTCTTGATACGGTCGAACTTGTAATGGCATTTGAGGAAGAATTTGGTGTTGAAATACCTGATGAGGATGCAGAAAAAATTCAGACCGTCGGCGATGCTGTTAAATACATTGATGAGAAAAATAAACAGTAATAAGAACTGATTAAGCAATAACATCAGGCAAAAGAGAAACGATGAAGAGACGAGTTGTTATAACTGGTGTTGGCGCTGTCACACCAGTAGGAAATACTGCTACAGACTTTTGGCAATCACTTATTACAGGGAAAAGTGGCGTTAGACGAGTCACACAGGTTGATCCCGATAAGTTTCCATCCAAAATTGCTGCTGAAGTTAAGAATTTTAATCCTACCGTTTATATGAACCCAAAAGCCGCTCGGCGAAGTGATAAATTTGTGCACTTTGCGATAGCAGGCGCCAAAATGGCCGTGGATGATTGTAAAATAGATCTTTCTACCATTGATCCCTTTAGGTTTGGTGTCATGATAGGAAGCGGCATTGGCGGACTTCGGGTTACAGAAGAACAGCATCAAGTTCTTTTCGAGAAAGGCCCATCACGTATTTCACCCTTTATGATTCCAATGCTGATTTGTAATATTGCAGCAGGAATGGTGGCAATTGAGTTTAAGCTTAAGGGGCCGAATACCTGTACGGTAACTGCATGTGCATCTGGTGCAAATGCTATTGGCGATGCATTTCGTGTTGTTCAGCGAGGCGAGGCTGATATGATGATTGCTGGTGGTTCAGAATCGTGTATTACTGACTTAGGCCTTGGCGGATTTTCTGCAATGAAAGCACTCAGTCTGCGTAATGATAATCCTGAAGCAGCATCACGCCCGTTTGATAAAACCCGCGATGGTTTTGTTATGGGAGAGGGGTGTGGACTTCTCGTTCTTGAGGACCTTGAATCTGCACTCAAACGCGGGGCTTCCATTTATGGAGAAATGGCTGGCTATGGTATGACGTGCGATGCCTATCATATTACAGCGCCTGATCCTGCGGGAACAAGCGCTGCAGAATGTATGCTCAGAGCAATTAATGATGCTGGCCTTAAGCCGGATGAAATAACCTATATCAATGCACATGGAACATCAACGCAGTTGAATGATTCACTTGAAACAAAAGCAATAAAGTTGGCGTTAGGAGAGAAAGCGGCAAAAAAAGTAATGATTAGTTCATCAAAATCAATGACCGGACATTTATTAGGTGCGGCAGGTGGCGTTGAAGCCATTGCATGCGCCTTTGCAATAAAAGAAGATATAATCCCACCAACAATTAATTATGAATACCCAGACCCTGAATGCGATTTAGATTATACACCAAATGAAGCTCGCAAGGTCGTTGTAAATGCAACCCTTTCTAATTCATTAGGATTTGGGGGGCATAATGCAACGCTCGTAATGATAAAATATGTCGCATAAAGGCTTACCCATCGGGCAGAAATAATATTGACACTTTACAGGTTGAATGGTAAACTACACAACTCTTATGCAAATAAAAGATGTAACGATATTGTTTTGAACTAGTTAATTGCAATTAATAAAGGAGTGTTCTATGGATTATTTATTTAATGAGATGCAAGTAATGATACGGGATATTGCACGTAAAATAGCAGATGAAAAGATTCGCCCTGTGGCAGCCCATCATGACGAGACCGGAGAATTTCCCTGGGATATTATGAAAATCGTTGCCGATAGTGATCTGTTTGGCATTTATATTGATGAGCAATATGGTGGCATGGGGGGTGGTTGTACAGAATTAGCAATTGCGACGGAGGAGCTCTCCAAGGCATGCGGTGGGATTGCTGTTTGTTATGCAGCAAGTGCATTAGGAACTTATCCGATCATTTTATATGGTAACGATGAACAGAAGAAAAAATACCTCCCGGACTTAGCAGCGGGGAAAAAACTTGCGGCGTTCGGCCTTACTGAGCCAAACGCAGGCAGTGACGCTGGAGCAATCGAAACGACTGCAACGAAAACGAAAGATGGCAAATACTATATTCTGAACGGGACCAAGCAGTGGATTACCAATGGTGGTGAGGCAGAAATATATACAGTCGTTGCTATGACCGATAAAAACAAGGGAGCGCGGGGCGCCAGTACGTTTATTGTTGAGAAAGACACTCCCGGATTTACCTTCGGTAAGAAGGAAGATAAAATGGGGATTCGCGCTTCAGCAACGAGGGAACTTATTTTCCAGGATTGTAAAGTCCCGAAAGAGAATTTACTCGGGCGTGAAGGGATTGGATTTATTGTTGCGATGAAAACATTTGATATGTCACGGCCTGGTGTTGCTGCACAAGCGGTTGGCATTGCGGCTGGAGCACTCGACCATGCGGTCAAGTATGCTCGTGAGCGAGAACAGTTTGGTAAACCAATTTCAGCATTTCAGGGTATTCAGTTTATGCTGGCAGATATGGCAACGAAGGTCGAAGCTGCACGCGCACTGGTCTATTCAGCGGCGCGTATGATTGATGCTGGTCATGATAAGGCTGCAAAAGAATCTGCAATGGCAAAATTATTTGCCTCGGATGTTGCAATGGAAGTAACGACGGACGCGGTGCAAGTTTTTGGTGGTTATGGATATATGAAGGAGTACCCGGTTGAAAAATATATGCGCGATGCAAAAATAACACAGATATATGAAGGAACAAACCAGATTCAACGGAGTATTATTGCGACAAATTTGATAAAAGAATCAGCAGGGAAAAAATAGTGAAGATTATTGTTTGCATAAAACAAGTGCCGGACACGACAGATGTCCGCATAAATCCTGAAACGAATACCCTCATACGGGAAGGTGTCGCATCAATTATTAATCCGTTTGATATGTATGCTATTGAAGAGGGGCTTCGTTTAAAAGAAAAGGTGGGAGGTGCGGTAACCATAATTTCAATGGGACCCCCTCAAGCGGAAGAAGCATTACGAGAAGCAATCAGCCTCGGTGCTGATGACGCAGTGCTGGTATCTGATCGTGCCTTTGCAGGAAGTGATACGTGGGCAACAAGTTTTATTCTTGCTGCAGCGATTAAAAAACTGGGATACGATTTTATTATTTGTGGAAAACAAGCAATTGACGGTGATACGGCTCAGGTCGGTCCTGGTATTGCTGCGCATTTAGATATTCCACAAATTACGTTTGTACGAAAAATTGAAGAGATAAAAGAGAAAGAAATCATTGCTGAACGCATGAATGAGGAAGGGTATGATACTATTCAATCGCCATTGCCGTGTTTGATTACCGTGGTGAAAGAGATCAATGAACCCCGACTTCCCTCATTACGTGGCAAAATGAAAGCAAAAAAAGCAGAAATAAAAAAACTTACCAATGCAGATCTTGGGCTTGAACCGAATGATATTGGCCTTGAAGGATCACCGACTGTAGTGAATAAAATATTCACGCCATCGGTACGCGAAGGTGGGCAGATATTAGAGGGTGAAGTGCCAGATATATGTGGTAAGCTTGTTACATTATTGAAGAGTGAATTATAAGCTATGAGTATTGAAATTGTACAACAAAAATGTGTCGGTTGTCAGTTATGTATTAAGGTATGTCCGTATGCTGCTATGGAGATGGTTAATAAAATAGCGGTTATTGATTTTGATAAATGTACTTTATGTGGTGCGTGTGTAAGCGAATGTAAGTTTGATGCTATTGTTTTACGCCGTCATCATGAAGATAAAGAAAAATTGACTGCCTATAAAGGGGTCTGGATTTTTTGTGAGCAAAAAAAAGGTGTTGTCCAAAGTATATCGTACGAGCTTCTCGGTGAAGGTCGTCGACTGGCGGATCGATTGGGTGTAGAGCTTAGCAGTATTCTTTTAGGGCATGCTATTGTAAAGGCGGACGACCTTATTCAACGCGGTGCTGACAAGGTCTACGTTGTTGATGCACCGGTGTTGGAAAATTATCAGGATGAGCCCTATACGAACGTATGCGTAGATTTGATTGAGGAACATAAACCTGAAATTGTTCTTATCGGTGCGACTACGATTGGGCGTTCTCTTGCCCCGCGCATTGCAACAAAGTTGCGTACCGGACTTACGGCTGATTGTACCTCACTCGACATTGATGATGAAACACGCAATCTCCTGCAAACACGGCCTGCATTTGGCGGCAATATTATGGCGACTATTTTGTGTACTGATTATCGTCCACAAATGGCAACCGTTCGTCATAAAGTCATGAAAGAAGCCCTTATTGATAAAAAGCGTAAAGGGCAGGTTATATTAAAGGAATATCAGAAAAAGTCACCATCACTCGCCTCACGCACTACCATTATTGAAACCGTTGAGGAGCTTTCATCGACTATTAATATTGCTGAAGCGGATATTATTGTAACGGGCGGCCGTGGAATCGGTAAGACCGAAAACTTCAGTATGATTGAAGAATTAGCAAAAACGATCGGCGGGGCAGTCGGTGCCAGTCGGGCGACGGTCGATGCAGGATGGATTCCCTATTCGCACCAGGTTGGTCAGACCGGTAAAACAGTATGCCCGAAGGTGTACATTGCCTGCGGTATTTCTGGGCAGATACAACACTTAATTGGTATGCAATCATCAAAAATTATTGTAGCTATTAATAAAGACCCCAATGCTCCAATATTTAAAATTGCGACATATGGTATTGTGGGCGATGTGTGTGAGGTTGTTCCAGCCTTAACTAAAGCCTTCAAAAAAGCACTCGGTAAGTAACTCACCTATTTTAAAGTCCATTTTTTTCTTTTAAAATCTATAAATTAATAGTACAATGTGATTTAAATAAAATTTAAGTACGAAAGTAAGCTAACAATATGTATCTCAAAAAGATAGAATTAATGGGTTTTAAGTCGTTTGCCGACCGTACGGTAATTTCCTTTGAGAAAGGGATTACCGCAATTGTGGGGCCGAACGGCTGCGGAAAAAGTAATATTTCAGATAGTATCCGCTGGGTGCTGGGTGAGAAGAAGGCTAAATTGTTGCGAGGCGGTAAAATGGAAGACCTTATTTTTGCGGGCACCGATTTCCGCAAGCCAATGGGGTTTGCCGAAGTTTCCCTTACCATTTCCAATGAAGATAAACTCTTTCCTATTGAATACGAAGAAGTTGTCCTCTCTCGACGACTGTATCGCAACGGAGAAAGTGAATACCTGCTTAATAAAACAGTCTGCCGATTGAAGGACATCCAAGATTTAATTATGAACACCGGCATTGGTTCGAATGCATACAGCATGGTGGAGCAAGGGGAAATCGATCATATCGTGCAGGCGAAACCGGATGAACGACGTTTTTTAATTGAAGAAGCGGCAGGTATTTCCAAATACAAAAGTAAAAAAGAGGAAGCGTTACGAAAACTTGAGCGGACAGAGGTTAATCTTCAGCGAGTCAATGATATCGTTGCGGAAATCGAAAAGAACATTAAATATGCAGAACGGCAGGCGAAACGAGCGGAAAGTTTTAGAAAAAAATTTGACGAATTAAAAACACTTGAACTTGTCAAGACGCATAATGATTTGGAGAAAATAAGTATCGGGCTGAAAAACCTGACACACGAGAGAGAATCGCTTAGTGTGAGAGAGCGTGAGGTTGAGGCAATGCTGAGAACCCTCCATGAAAAACTTCGTCAGATAGAGACAGATCTGGGAACTTTTGAGGCTGAGCAGCAGTCATTAGATGAGAGGCGGTATGAACTGAAGAATGAATTATCGACTATGAAAGGTACACGCACATTCAACAGTGAAAAGTGCGCTGAATTGGCCAAACGTAGTGAGACCCTTGCGGCTGACGTTGCACTGTCGTGTGAGAAAGTTACCTCTTTCAGGGCTGATGTTGATGCACGAAAGCTCGACTTAGACACCTTTGACAGCCATGCACAGAATGATCGGGACAAACTTAAAGTAGAAATAGAAAAAAGGGATAGTCTCATCGCTGAAATAGAAAAGAAAAAAACATATGTTGAGGAGTGCCAGTCTGACATCATGGATATTACCGGTACGATTACCAAACAACGTAATGAATACCATAAACTAGAGAATCAACGTACGGGCATTACAAATAAGAAAGAACGTATACGGCAGTCCCTTGAGCGATCAATAGAGGAAGAAAAAGAGATTACCTCTCGCATTTCCACTGAACAAGAAGTAGTAAAGAATATTCTACAAGAGTATGAGCACGTAGCAGAACAGTTATGTGCCTTAACACAGGAGCGTCAAGCGACTGAAAAAACGCTCACCGAGATACAAACGGCACTCCTCAAGAAAAGAGGATTAGCTCAGGAACTTGATGCGAAACTGAAAGTCTTAGAAGAACTTGCTGCTGCGTTGGGTTCATTCAAAGAAGGTACGCAGGCTCTTATTGACGAAAGCAAACGCTCTCCTGAACTGTATGTCGGCATTATGAAATCAGTTCTTGAATTGATTGAAGTTCATGAAGGATATGAGTATGCGATTCAAGCGGTCTTGGCTGAAGAGCTTTCTGCTGTTACCGTTAATTCGTATGTAGATGCTTGTCGTCTTCTGGAACAGGTTGAAGCGGAGGAGAAAGGGTCAGTCGATATTTTGATTAATCAGTATCGAACATCTCAAGACAGGTCACGGTCTTTTTATAACGAACACATTTTAGGTAGAGCAAGCGATTTTGTTACGATTACCGATGAGCGGATGAGTGGACTGCGCAGTATGTTGAATGAAGTTATTGTTGTTGATTGCTTTTCAAATATTTCTGAAGAATGTATCAAAGAACTTGCAGGTGAGTATCATATTGTGAGTAAAAAAGGGGCTGTGATAACCAGGGAAGGGCTTTTTAAATGGCGTGCTGAACGCGAGAGTTCCTCCGGTATTTTAGTGCAAGAGGAACGGAAAAATGCACTGAGGAAAGACAGAGAATTAATGAATAGCGAAATTTGTGTTCTCGCTGATGAAGAAAACCGTTTTGGGTTGAAGATTAAAGAACTTGCCCCGCAGATTGAGCATTTATCCGAGCGATCGGTACATAAAAAGATCACCCTTGAAAGTAACGAGAAAATGAGTTCCAGTATTCAGGAAAATCTTTCGAAGCTTCAAGATTACAAAGGTGTTCTCACCTTTGAGCTTGATGAAGCAAATAAAGAGTTGCAGGAATTGACACAAAAGGCGAGCGAACAGGCAAAACACTTGGAAGCGGCGGAAACAATGCTTAAGGAAAAAGAGAACATTATTGCACAAGAACAGACATTTCTGCGTGAGAAAGAGTCGCAACGAGAAGAACTGCAAATACTTGTTGCGACCCTTGAATCCGAATCTCGCGCACTTGCGGAAAAGGAAGAATATCTAAAAAACGCATTTGATGTGGTGAGCTTCAGTTGTCAGCACGAAGAGAAGACGAGAGAGAAGAACACCAATGAGATTACTGAGAACAAGATAAAAATACTTATGTTACAGGAAGAAAATAATCGTATTGAAGAAAAACTCGAACAGGTGATACGAGCGGTTGAAGAAATAGAGCAAACTCTTTGCTCGGTGAAAGAAAAGAGGGCATCCCTGAGTGGGGATCGGAATAAAGAGATGGCGCGCATGGAGACTCTTACTAAAGAGCATGAAGAAAAGAAGGATGCATTACATACGATTAGCCTCAAAGATGTAGAACTGCGGTATCAAGAAAGTGCGCTTAAAGAACGGATTGAGACGACATACAAAATTGATACTGCCACGTTTGATTTTAGTGCGTTGAATCGAGATGAGATAAATTTTGAGACGTTAGATGAGGATATCCAAAAATTAAAACAACGGGTTGAATCGTTAGGAACAGTGAATCTCTTAGCCATTGAAGAACATAAGGAATTGCAGGATCGATACAACTTCCTTGTTGAGCAAAAAACCGATTTAGAAAACGCACAACGTTCGCTTCTTGAAGCAATTCGAAAGATCTCGCGAACAACAAAACAGCTTTTTGTCGATGTGTTCGGCCAGATACAGAAGAACTTCCAGGAATACTTTAAAATGCTTTTCGGCGGTGGTGTTGCTGAACTTGTTTTGGTCGATGAAGAGCATCCTCTGGAATCAGGTATTGATATTGTCGTAAGACCGCCGGGGAAAAAACTGCAAAATATTGGTTTATTATCTGGAGGGGAGAAAGCATTAACGGCGGTTGCCCTACTTTTTGCACTTTTTAAAGTTAAGCCCTCACCATTCTGCGTGTTAGATGAGGTTGATGCACCGCTTGATGAGGCAAATATTGACCGTTTTTTGAGTGTGGTAAAACAATTCTTGAATACAACACAGTTTATCATCGTTACACACAATAGAAAGACCATTGGAATTGCTGATACGCTTTTTGGTATTACGATGGAAGAGGCGGGGGTATCTAAGCTCGTTTCAGTTCGTTTGCGTGATGTGCCGATAACGCACAGGAAGGGGGCAAAAGAAGGGGAAACGCATGCGTTTAATAAAAAAGAAGAAAAAATTGATGAAACAATAGAGGAAATATTCAAGGAGGTGAAGTAATGATTAAACGAGTTGTTTGTTTGCTATTAGTATCCGCATTAGTTTGTGGCTGTGAAACAACGTTGAATGAGACACAAAGTGGTACATTAGCCGGCTCAGCATTAGGTGCTGGCCTTGGAGCTATTATTGGTAACCAGACTGGACATGCGGGTGCAGGAACTGCTATCGGTGCTGGTGCTGGAGCATTAGCGGGCGGTCTTATCGGTGAAGGTATTCGCCGTCAAAAAACACCGCCAGCGTCACGTTATCAACAACCGGTACCGACACGGCAGCCGGTAGGACAAATACAGGAGATACATACTAAATTCTGTCCGACTTGTGGAAAAACGTATCCTGAAAGTGACCGCTTTTGTTCAGAGGATGGAACTGAATTGCGCTACATTGAATAGAATATGCTGAGTTAAAAGATAAGGGATAAAGGATAAAGGAAATGATGTTTCGAGAAACAAACTAAACTGTTTTCCTTTATCCTTTTTCCTTATTGTGGAGGGGCGTTTACATGAATTGGCCGAATCGGTTAACATTGACGCGTCTACTGATAGTCCCTTTTATTATCATTGCTATTATATATCGGCGAGAGGAGTCTGTCGTATTAAATTATCTTCCGCTCGTGCTATTTAGTATTGGTTCTTTTCTCGATGCGTTAGATGGATTTATTGCGCGCACATATCACTTGAAAACAGAATTGGGAACTTTTCTCGATCCGCTTGCTGATAAAACACTCATATTAGTTACTTTTATTAGTTTACATTTTTCCTCGAGCTATGCGATTAAAATGCCGGTTTGGGTATTAATTATTATTGCGTTTCGTGATGCGATGATCGTAATGTGGCTTATTGTTTCATACATGAATCGCTTAGAAATAGTCATCCAACCTAACTTTTTAGGAAAAACAACAACCTGTTTTCAAATGATTACAATTATTACACTTCTTCTTGAGTTTGCGTGGGCACCGTACATGTGGCGCATTACGTTTGTTCTAACTGTTTTTTCTGCTGCAAGTTATATTTGGCGTGAAACCAGAAAATTAAAAGAGTTACGTACCTAGATTTTCAATGATGTATCAAGGAAGAAGATAGTGTGGCGAAGATGAATGAAACAAAAGATGAAGCGACTGTACACGTTGCGATTGTGGGTAAACCGAATGTGGGCAAATCAACCCTTTTTAATCGGTTAATTGGCAAACGAAAGAGCATAACCGATGCGCGGAGTGGTACCACTCGAGATCGATTGTATGAGCGAGTGAAATTTCGTGAAAAGGAAGTGTTTCTGATAGATACCGGTGGAATTCAGTATGTGCGGGAGGAGTCGCTCGACAATTTAGTTGACCGCGAAGTTAATAAGGCGTTAGTTGAGGCCGATGTCGTTCTTTTTGTCTGTGAGGTAGGGGGCTTGAGTTCATTAGACTATCAGTTGGTTGAAGATCTGAGACACAGAAGTAAAAATATTATTTTGGTGGTGAATAAAGTTGATACTGATAAACACGCGGACCTATTGAACGAGTTCTATAAGCTTGGCCTAGGAGAGCCGATAGCACTATCTGCATCGCATGGACGGAATATTGATGCCTTAAACGAACGGGTGTATAGCGCGTTACCGCCAGTCTGTTTCATTCCGCACGTTCAATACGAGTTTAATTTAGCGATTGTTGGTGAGCCGAATTCGGGAAAGTCGACATTGCTCAATCAGCTCTTAAAGCAAGAGCGCGCGGTTGTTTCTCAATACCCCGGAACAACGCGTGATGCGCTTGAGGAGGATTTTGAGTATGCAGGGCGTCGCATACGTTTAGTTGATACGGCGGGGATTAAAAAGAAAAAAAAGATGACATCAACCGCAGCCCTTTTTAGTCTATTTTGTGCTGATAGAACTATTCAGACTGCGGATATTATTTTTCTTCTCATTGATGCACAACGTGGACCACAGAAAGATACACGTGCAATATATAAAAAAATTAGAGACTCTCGTAAAGGTTGCATTATTGTTGTTAATAAATGGGATACGGTAAAAGGGCTTCCTATGGACAGGTATAAAAAGAGATTGGTTTCTGAATGTGGTTTTTTGCATAATACTCCTATTATGTTCATTTCTGCTCTCACGGGACGCAATATTGATAAAATAATGGATGAAGCATTACGTGTCTGGGAGGCGTATACGGTATCAGTGCCGACTAAAGAACTCAATCGATTTCTTGAAGACGTTAAACGAGGCCATCCCCCAGCACCGACCGTAAAATTTAAATACATGGTTCAAGTTGCCGTCAAGCCGCCGCTGTTTGTTTTGTTTGTAAAAAATAAAAGGCGCATAGATGAACATTATACCCGTTTTTTAATTAATAGCCTCATTGATGGTTTTTCATTGATTGGCGTTATACCGAATGTAAAACTAAAGGAAGAGGACAAACCATGACTCTCCTGATCGGAATTATCCTTTCATATCTTATCGGTTCAATACCAACAGGGTATGTAATCGGTAAAGTAGTTAAAAATGCTGATATTAGGCAATGTGGAAGTGGCAATGTCGGTGCTACAAATGTATTCCGTAGTGTCGGGAAAAGATGGGGGATATTGGTTCTTCTTATTGATGCTTTGAAAGGATTAATCGCTGTTATTTGTATTTCTCTATTATGCAAGAGTGAACTTATCGATATGCGCTACCTTCAGGGATTGTATGGTATTGCTGCGGTTTGTGGACACAGCTGGACAATTTTTCTTAAATTTAAAGGTGGAAAAGGGGTTGCGACCACCTGTGGTGTTATTTTAGCCCTCTTTCCAAAAGCATTAGGGCTGAGCCTCCTTGTTTTTATTCTTGTTTTTGCTCTGACTCGATATGTCTCCCTTGGATCAATGCTGGCAGCGTTACTCTTTCCTGTACATTTATGGTTTTTTTATCGACACCAAGAAGGGTTTTTTACCTTTTTGCTATTTTCATTTCTAATGATAGCCTTTATTATTTACCGCCATCGTTCTAATATTACACGTCTTTTTAACGGAAACGAAAATAAAATTGTATTTAGAAAATAAAAAATATGGATATTGCAAAACTTTCAGATGAAGAATTGTTGGCCTTGCGGATGTGTGACCTACCAATATCTCCCGATAGTAATGGACTGAAAGACTGTATCGAGCAGCTGTATCAGGAACTTGATGAAAAAGGGATACAATTTAAACCGGTCTGTTACTTGGCCGATGAATGGCTTACCCCTGACCGGGAGCCGGTAGTGGGCATTCCTTTTTTCCTTGCACATTCTGCATTGATGAAATTAGAGAAAAAGATGATGTTTGAAGTTGAAGGGGGGACGAGACCGTGGTGTATGCAGCTTCTCAGGCACGAAACCGGGCATGCTATTAATTATGCATATAAATTATACCGGCGAAAGAAATGGCAGAAAATGTTTGGCTTTATTACGGTACCCTATGAAGACACCTACGGGTTCCGTGCGTATAGCAAAAACTATGTGCGGCATTTAAAAGACTATTACGCGCAGTGCCATCCTGATGAAGATTTTGCCGAAACGTTTGCAGTATGGCTCACGCCCGGGCTTAATTGGATAGAGATGTATAAGGGTTGGAAAGCACGTGAAAAGCTGAACTATGTTGATTCCGTCTTGCAGGAGATAAAAGGGGACCAACCGCTCGTCGACAAAGGGAAAAAATATTGGGAAGTTAGAAAGTCGCACGTTACGTTACATAATCATTACAAAAAAAAGCAACGGTATTTTGCAGAAGACCTCCCTGATTTTCATGACCGCCAGCTGGAGAAAATATTTACGCGGGTTGAGTTAAGTTCGTATCAAGGAGACATGAAAAAAAATAAGGAAAAGATTCCTTTTGCAGCACCACTTCTTAGGCAATACCGCAAACATATTGTCCGCAGTGTCTCGCGATGTACGCGTGAAAAAAAATATGTCATTGATAACCTATTGCGAAAAATTATTAAGCGTTGCTCACTGCTTAATTTTGTTATTACTGAGCCTGAATCAATTGTTTTATTAAATGTGACAACCTACATTACCACCTTAATTATGAATAGTGTGTATACTGGACGATACCAGGGAGCTGAATGCGTAAAAAATTAAACATATTACTTCTTTTTGATAGCCCCTACTCAAAGCCACGCGGATATGATTACGCTGAGGAGTTTCAATCATCTGATTGGGAGGCAGAATCGGATGTCTCTAAAGCGTTGTGTGCACTAGGACATAAGGTGCGGCTCTTAGGGCTGTACAATGACATTATTCCCCTTATTGAAGAGATTAAAAGTGAAAAGGCTGACGTGGTATTTAACTTGGCCGAAGTATTTAATCAAAAATCTCATCTTGAAAAAAATATTGTGTGTGTACTTGAGATGCTCGGGGTTATTCAAACAGGGGCATCAGCGGCAAGCCTTTTTATTTGTAATGATAAAGCACTTACAAAAAAGATCCTAAACTTTCATCGTATTAAGGTCCCCCAATTCCATACCTTTTATCGTGGCCATCGTATATGGCTTCC
Organism: Candidatus Omnitrophota bacterium; assembly: GCA_018823795.1. GTDB lineage: Bacteria > Omnitrophota > Omnitrophia > JAHJGZ01 > JAHJGZ01 > JAHJGZ01. The sequence continues at coordinate 12,082 of JAHJGZ010000046.1, read as the reverse complement.
TAAGACACTGAAACTTCCGCTCGTGGTGAAACCGCTTTGTGAGGAGGCATCTCGTGGCATTGCACAAGCATCGGTTACCGACAGTGAAGAGTCATTTTGTGAACGGGTACGCTTTATTCATGAAACCATGAAGCATGATGCAATCGCTGAGGAATATATAGACGGCCGTGAATTATATGTGGGGGTCTTTGGAAATAAACGAATAACGGTTTTACCACCGACAGAGATTAAATTCGGCACTATGTCAGAAGATGAACCACGAATTGCTACATACAAAGCGAAGTGGGATAATCAATACCGAAAAAAATGGGGAATTAGGAATGTTTTCTCTGCTCGTTTGGCTCATGGTGTTGAGGAGAAGGTCAAAGATACCTGTGAACGTGCGTACCGTGCGCTCAATATGCGGTGTTATGCACGTTTTGATGTACGCATGACAGCAGAGAACCAGGTTTTTATTATTGAAGCAAATGCCAATCCTTCTATCGGCAGATACGAAGATTTTGCAATGGCAGCAGAAAAAATCGGTATTTCATATCAAAAACTTATGCAGAGAATTATTGATTTAGCATTTCGCCGATAGCGCGAGACGAAAATAAATTTAACGGAGGAGAAATCATGATCGAACAAATCGTACAGGATCTTGTTGCAGATGGTGGAAAATTTATACTGGCAATTCTGTGTGCTTCTCTGGTCGGATGGGAGCGGGAGCGATTAGATAAAGCAGCTGGATTGCGTACGCACATCCTTATTTGCGTGGGGGCATGTCTGTTTACCGTCGTTGGCACGAAATATATTACACCAGTAAATCAAGGAGAGCTCTTACGGGTTTTTCAAGGAATCATTACGGGTGTCGGTTTTGTGGGTGCTGGTGCTATTATTCGCCAGGGAGGATTTGTTAGGGGGCTTACGACCGCAGCAGGAGTGTGGGTTATTGCCGCGATTGGATTAGCGATTGGTGCTGGAGAATATACGTTAGCGTTGTTTTGTACTGTCCTTATGTTTTTTATTATGCATTTTGTTGGCCATTTACCAGCTCGCATTAAAAGAAAAGATGACTAATTTGATACTGAGGAGAATGTTGTGCGGCTGAAGCTAGTGCGTTTGAGTATCATTGTGTTTTGGCTTATTATGATGGGCATGTTGACGCATAAGAAGTTGCTCAGTCATTGGCAGCCGGTGCAGTCATTCAGTTATGCTCGCATTATTCCTCGTGACACCCTGTTTCGTGATGAATGGATGGGGATTTATTACAAAGAACAAAAAATAGGATATTCCCATACCGTCATCAGGGCTGAAGAAACCCCCAAGGGGGAAGGATACATCATTGATAATAGTCTTTTCTGCGCACTTCCGCTTATCGGAAAAAATCAGTACATTAATTTTAAAAGTAATGTCTTTCTTGACCCCACCTACCGCCTTCAAACATTTTCAGGTAGATTAGCATCAGGCGGCTATACCTTTACCGTAGAAGGGATTAGAAAAGAGGGGGATACGTTTACCATTATGCTTGATACGGGTGAGAAAGTTATGCTCGAGCGTAAACTTCCGGCTGACACCCTTTTTGCCAATATGTTACTGCCGTTTCAATCCGTTGACTATTTAAAACCTAATCAACGGATTGAGATGTCTACGTTCAATCCACTCAGTATGAAAGCGGAGCAGATTCAGTTACATGCAATTGGCAATGAAGTCATAGAGCTCAATGGGGAAGTAATTGAAACAACCCGTATTATCATTCGTACGGAAAATAAGTTAGAAGCAACAGCATGGGCTGATGAGGGGGGGCAAATCATTAAGGTAGAGTTGCCTTTTCGTTTGGTAATGGTGCAAGAGCCAGTTCTTCGCGCAACAGATCTTGATCTTGATGCCATTACTGATATTGATTTTTACTCTGAAGTTGCGATCCCTGCACAGATTGTTCCCTCGGTCGATGCTCCCGTTCACTATCTGAAAGTTAAAATGAATGGCGTAATGTTCGATGAAAAAGAGTTACAAAATACACATCAAACGATTACGCATGACGGCGAAGCGGTTATTTGTGAAATAGAAGCCCCAGCTATTATAGACACGCAAACTAAAACGATAGAAGCGGTGAATGATTTGTTTCCGCAGTACAGGGGAGAGACATCATTTATTCAATCTTACCATCCCACGATTATCAAACACGCTAACCGTATTATTGGACAGGAAAAAAATGCATTGAAGGCGGTACGATTATTGTCGGAATGGGTATTTAGTACCATTGAACAAAAACCAACAATCAGTGTTCCTTCAGCGGTTGAAGTTCTAGAAAAACGTTCCGGAGATTGTAATGAAATAGCGATATTGTTTGTTGCGTTGGCACGTGCTGCGGGTATTCCATCGTATCCTGTTTTAGGGCTGGTATATCACAAAGGGGCTTTCTTCTATCATAGTTGGGCTTATGTGTATGTAGGGGATTGGATAGCCATTGATCCCACATTTAATCAGATACCGGCTGATGCGACACATATTCAATTAATGCATGGGTCTATATCACAATACATTGATTTAGCAGCAACCATGGGGAAATTGTCAATTGAGGTACTTGAGTATCAGTAAATAACTATTGTTCAGTCATGAAAGGAAAACAATGATTCAGATTAAAAACCTGACAAAACAGTTTGGGGAAAAGTGTGCTGTTAATAATCTTTCTCTTACTATTAAGGAAGGAACTTGTTTCGCGTTTCTGGGGCCGAATGCTGCGGGTAAGACAACGACGATTAAGCTGCTAACCGGCTTACTCAAGCCAACAGACGGGGACGTTTTTATTGGGGGCTACCATATTCAGGACCAGTATGTCGAGGCAAAACGACTCATCGGCTATGTGCCGGACGTTCCCTATCTATATGAAAAATTAACACCGCGCGAGCATATTCGTTTTATCCTTGATTTATATGGAAAACGAACCGCAGAAAGAATTGAACTTTCAGAACAACTTCTTGTGAAACTAAAATTAGTAGAATGTGCTGATCAGCTTACAGGTGATCTTTCACATGGTACGCGGCAAAAGGTGGTTTTTGTCTGTACGTTTATTCATGATCCCAAGGTCATTATTGTTGACGAGCCGATGGTGGGGCTTGATCCTGAAAGTGCACGTTTGGTAAAGAATATGCTTAAAGAAAAGTTGCAGGAGGGATGTACTGTTTTTATGTCGACACACACACTGTCTGATGCTGAAGAATTAGCGGACCGAATTGGTATTATTGATCATGGCAGGGGGATTGCGCAGGGGACCTTTGATGAATTGAAACAAAAAAGCGGTATTCACGGTAAATTAGAAGAGGTTTTTCTTAAGATTACGCAAGAGGAGGTGCGATGAGTTCGTTTGTCAGCATGCTGAGCGCAGTTAAATTCCGTATGGTGTGTAATAGTATTCATGAGGCGTGCGCTCAATCGAAATTGAAAGTATGTGTGATTGTCACATTTATGCTTACTTTTACTATAGGATTGTTTGCGTTGTTTTTTGAAGGGTTTCACTTTTTAGGGGCATTAGAACCAAATGTGGCACGAATCATTATAGACCGACTGATGTACCTTTTTTATTTTTTTATTTTTATTATGTTAATCATAAGTAGCAGCTTGATCAGTTTTCAAACCATGTATGGTTCTCGTGAGATGCCCTTTCTCATCATGCATCCTATCACGTACGGCAACATCTATTTTTACAAATTAATTGAATCGGCTGTTTTAAGCTCATGGTCGTTCATCTTTGTTATTGGGCCATTTGCTCTTTCGTATGGACTCTATTGCAATGTCCGATTGAGCTATTATGGCATGATGCCGATAGTTTTCATTTCGTTTATCTTTATTGCTGCGTCATGGGGAGCGATTATTGCAACGATTATTGTCCGTTGGTATTCTTCCCGTTATTTTCGAAAAGTTGTTATTGCCGGATGTATTATTATTGCAATAGCAATTACCATTTATTATTTTCGGATTCACTCGTTGGTACGCCATGAACGGGAAAACATCATGCTTGCTCTGAACACGCTCATTCCTCATTTTCGTTACGCTCAGTATCCACTGCTGCCGTCATACTGGCTCTCAGAGAGTCTTTGGAACGTTGCGAAGGGGTATTATGCGACAGCCTCTTTTTACCTTTTGGTGTTAGTCAGTAATGTATTATTTTGGTTGCTCATTGCATATGAACTCGGGACGCAATTTTTTTATACCGGCTGGGTGGGGGTGCAGGCGACAGTACGGAGCAGGGTGTATTACGTCGGAAGGAGCATCATTGAAACAATATGTTCTCCTTTAAGAAAGATATTTTCTTCCAGCTGGTACGCCCTTGTAGTGAAAGATATGAAAATATTTTGGCGTGCGCCAGCGCAATGGTCACAGCTTGTCATATTTTTTGGTATTTTAGGATTTTACTTTTCCAATCTTCAGCATTTTTCATATCATATTTTAAAGCCAATCATGAAACAGTTTACTGCATTAAGTAATCTTTCTGCAATGATGCTGGTACTTGCATCGATAACGGTACGGTTTATTTTTCCACAGTTGAGCTTAGAGGGAAAAAGATATTGGTTTATTGGTATTGCCCCCATACGGTTTCGTTCTATTTTCTTGCAGAAGTTTTTGGGATCATTATTATGGGCGACGACTGTTTCCTTGGGGCTTACCATTATTTCGAATCAAAAACTTGAAATTGATGTCGTCTTTATGTATTTCTCCTATGGTGCGGTACTGTGTATGAGTGTGACGCTGGTGAGTATGGGCTGTGGGTTGGGAGCAATTTTCCCCAATTTTAAGGAAGATAATCCGGCTCGGTTAATCGCTGGCTTTGGCGGTACGCTCCTTTTTGTACTCAATTTAGCATATGTTGCCTTCATGATCTTTCTTATTGCATGGCCGTTTAGTTTGTATTTTTCAAGTGGAGATCATGCATGGCTGCTCATACGAAATCGGTTTATTGTGAGTGGTGGGTCGATTGTGTTTGTGAGTCTGGTCGGTTCTTTTCTTTCGATTTTTTTAGGGATTAAAGCGCTGAAGCAATTGGAGTTTTAAATGCAGGTAATATGCAATAGGGCAAAAGAGGACATTGACAACCGTTTGCGGCGGATAGATTTGGTGTGTACCGATCTTGATGAATGCCTTTTCCCTTTTTTTACCCAAGTGCTCGTAGCTGGTGAAATCCTTTTCGAATCCTTTTTTAAACGCAATCAATGGAAATATTTGCCGAGATTAATTGCGGGATTTTTTTTCCTCCTTTGTATTATTGTAGTAACCCTTGGCGATGTCAAGAGGCTCTCAAATAAGGTGCTTATGAAAGCGTATGAAAGAACAATGAGTGGCATCCCGCTTGATTTAATAAAAAAACATTCTCAATACGTACATACTTTTTTTTATGCCGAGAGTTTATCGTTTTTAAAATTGTTTGCCGATAAGAATATTCCTATTGTCATATTAAGTTTATCCATCCAGCCGGTGCTCGATATTTTAAAGGACAATATTGGTTTTATTCACGAGGGAATCGGTAATAGTATCGAAATTGATCATGGCACAGATACATTTAGTCACTATGCAGAGCCGATGATGACTGGTGGCAACGATAAACATAAACGGTTTATGAAAATAATTTCCAAGTACAATACGCAGTGTCCCTTGATCATCGGACATAGCAGCGATGAACTATCTCTTGTATCACTCGCACGGGAGCGGGGCGGCCTTTCGATCGGTATTAATCCAAAAAAACGCAATCGTGAAAAATTTGATATTGTATTGCAGGGGGTGAATTGGAGGCCGCTGATTGCAGTGGTCATGAACTCTTGTCAATAAAAGGGAAGGTGTATGCTCAATAGAAACATACAGCAAATACTTTTAGAGCTCAAAAAACAGTATCCGAAGGCAAAGACGGTCTTAACGTTTTCAAATGCTATTGAGATATTAGTGGCTACAATTCTTTCGGCACAATGTACCGACAATCAGGTAAATAAGGTTACGCAGAAATTATTTAAAAGATATAAAAAAGTCGAAGATTATGCACGGGCAGATATAAAACAATTTGAGCAGGAAATACGTTCGACCGGTTTTTATCGAAATAAGGCGCGAAATATTATCCTTGCCGCAAAAAAAATCATTTCAGATTTTGATGGTGAAGTTCCAAATACGATGAGTGATCTCGTATCGCTTCCCGGTGTGGCACGAAAGACAGCAAACATTGTCCTGATTAACGCGTTTGGCAAAGTCGAAGGGATTCCGGTCGACACCCATGTGCGCAGGTTAAGTCAGCGGCTTGCATTCAGCACATTTGATGACCCTGTAAAGATAGAGCAGGATCTAATGAAGCAGGTACCTCAAAAGGATTGGGGAATGGTGAGTTACTGGATCATTGAACATGGGCGAGCCGTTTGTCAGGCGCGCAAGCCGCACTGTGAAGAATGTGCGGTCGGTAAGTATTGCCCGTCGTATAAAAATGTTCAAAAAAAGGGAACATGAGTAGGGGAAAGAAAGATTTAATTTTTGTTATTCAAAAACATTTCGCGTCGCACCTGCATTACGATTTTCGCTTGGAAAAGGACGGGGTTTTAAAAAGCTGGGCTATTCCGAAAGAGCCGCCACAGGAAGAAGGAATCAAACGATTAGCGCTTCAGGTAGAGGACCATAAACTTTCCTATGCCGACTTTGAAGGTGAGATTGAAGAAGGGCAGTATGGCGCGGGAACGGTCAAAGTATGGGATAAGGGAACCTATGTTTTGAAGGAAGAAAAGGAAGGGGTGCTGGTGGTCGATCTTTGTGGAAACATAATGAAAGGCAGCTTTTGTTTCGTGAAACTGAAGGGGAAAAAAACAAAAGGAAATGAATGGCTTTTTTTCAAGAAGAAAACCGTCACAAAAACACAAAACAAATAACTTCTATCCAATTGACAATAAACAACTTAGAATAGTATCAAGAAATATTTTCACATGCGGAACTTTTCTGCTCGTATCATCGTCTAACAGTAGGTAAGAGAGTATGGCTATGATTGAAATATCACGGGAAATAATTCAAAAAGCCTCAACGGGAGATATGATCTCATTTGAAGAATTGTACACGCTGACAAGCTCATATGTGTACTCGGTTGCTTTACGTATAACCACACAACGAGAAAATGCCGAAGAGGTGACGCAGGACGTTTTTCTTAAACTGTATGATAATTTAAAATATTTTAAATTTCAGTCCTCTTTTAAAACATGGCTCTATCGTATTACAGTGAATACCGCTCTTACCAAAGTGAAAAAATATGCAAATGATATGGCGAGACGAAGTGATTTTGATACTGCTATGCGTGATAGAGGGTATGAAGAAGAAAGCACACAACGATTGGTCTATGATGACAATAAGATATTAGTGAAGAAGATGTTGAAGGCGCTGAATCCAGATCAGCGAAGTTGTGTTGTTCTGCGCGACATTGAGGGATTTTCGTATGATGAGATTGCGAAGATACTTCATATAAATGTCAATACCGTTCGTACAAGACTCAAACGCGGCCGCGATCTATTGGTACGAACATTTAGAAAAGGGGTGATGTGTCATGAAATGTAATGAATGTAGGAAATTTCTTGCGGAATATTCTGATGGGGAAGTAAATCAAAAGGTTCATCGTACTATCGAAGCTCATGTCAGTGAATGTCCTTCATGTAAAAGGGAACTTGAATTACTCATGCAGGTGGCGGTGCTGCCGTTCCGCAGGGCTGAACGTGAAGTCCCATCACCTGAGGTGTGGAAACGAATAAAAGCAACGATTGCTTCACGTGGCGGCAGTGAGGGTTCGTCAGATCGTGTTGTTTGGCTTAATAACCTGTTTTCATTGAAGAATATCAAGTACCTTGCTGTTGCAGCAAGTATTGTTGTTCTTATTTCTGTTGTTGCTTTACAACGCCAGATTACGACGCGTCGTACAATAAATGAATATTTAACGGAAGAGGCGTATTTCCTTGCGGAACTTGCTGAAACAGAAGCTGAAAGTTCACTTGAGCTCGAAGAAAGTGATTTTGGCACTGAACTCGAATATTATTTTTTATCATAATGGAACTTTTTTTGTATGGCGGGCGTCTAAGAGACAAAAGGAGGTGTTAACCATGAAAAGTACAATATTTAAGACAATGGCAGCAGTAACAGGTATATCGCTATTGATTTTCGTAACATCGGCGAGTGCGTTTAGCCCCTGTTCGGAAGATGGAGGAAAAAAATGGGGACCGAAAATGCGGGATGAACGTACGGGAAGAAAGGGTGATATACTAGCGGTTATGGAAGAGTTGGGATTAAGTGCTGAACAGAAAGAGCAACTGAAGGAGCACCAGTACCAGCAGCAGCTTAAGAAGATTGAGACGCGCAATCAGATTCAAATAAAAGAATTAGAGTTACGACATGAATTGGAAAAAACGACTGTTGATAAAGAAAAGGTTGCGTCAATCGTACAAGAGTTAAAAAACTTTAGCGGCACAAAGATTGAGCAGCGAGTGGATTCAGTGCTTGCCTTACGAGCAATACTGACACCTGCACAGTATGAGAAATTTCAAACAATCGGTGTGGGGAAAGTTAAAAATCGGATGAAAGAGCACCGGCGTTTTCAGCACAAGGGAATGCAACAGGAGGGGCAGGTTCAATAAGCAATACCGAGTATTTGAGGATGAGGGCAAAAGGGGAAAATCTCTTTTGCCCTTTTTTTATATGTGGTATACAATAGTAAATATAAGAGGTTGTGTTGCTATAAAAAAGTATGGACAAAAACAATGCAAAAGAAAAAATTATTATTAGGCATAAGTATCTGTTTATTATGTTCAGTAGCGACAGTGTATCCTGAAACAGAAGGAGGTGGCAGTATGAGCATTACACTTATGAGTCCAGTTTTTAATTATGGAGAAATGATCCCATCGAAATATACCTGTGATGGTGAAAATATTTCGCCACCACTGAGGTGGTGGGCCGTTCCACCAGGGACAATGACTTTTGTGCTTATTTCTGATGATCCCGATGCTCCGATGGGTACGTGGGTGCACTGGGTTTTATTTAATATTCCGGTAAAGGAGGTTGAATTACCAGAAGGAATTCCCGCCAAAGAGCGGCTCGATAATGGTGCTCTTCATGGCATTACCGATTTTAAAAGTCTTGGCTATGGGGGTCCCGCTCCACCGAGCGGAACGCATCATTATTTTTTTAAATTATATGCCTTAAATATCACTCTTGACTTACCCTCTGGTGCGACCAAAAAGGAAGTGATGGAAGCGATGAAAGGCCGTATCCTTGGGCAGGGTGAACTGATGGGAACGTATAAGAGAAGATAATCAAGACATATTCAAGAAAGAGGAGACTATGGAAGAGACAAGAAGGCGTAGTGATGAAGAAGTAGACGATTTGCGACAGGAAATCGAAAATTTTCAAAAGGAAAAAGAACGCGTTCGCTTAATTGTTGGACAAATTGGCGGTATGCCAACGATATCGGTAAAAATTTTTAATTTTATATTTTTTGTATTTATAATTGCATGTTTTGTGGTTTCATTAATGAGCAAGGGAACCTTAAGCTTGCTCATGATTGATTTGGGGATTGCAGCTCTTGCGGTTAAATTAATCATACTTATGCATTACCAGAGCAGGGTGAACCACTTTCAATTGTGGATTCTCTCGTCTATCGAATGGCGGCTTAATGAATTGATTAAAGAAACCAAAAAAATCAAAGAAAATAATAGTCCTGCAACAGGATGAGCGATTTAAAGGGGTGACAGACATCCTGTTACAGGTGTATGAGTTAAATTGTTGGCAGCACGTGTATCATTTCTAAAACGAATACTCACTATATTCCGTTCGTACGTATGACCAAAAGAAAACAGCCAGTATCTCAACCATCACAAATTTTTAAAGTTGAAGCCTCGGCAGGGTCGGGTAAAACGCATATCCTTGCAAAACGATACCTCGAGCTTTTATTTAACCCTTCGCTGGCATTAAACGAAGTCCCCATTTATACCATCCTTGCTATTACCTTCACCAATAAGGCAACAGTTGAAATGAAAGACCGCATACTGAATTTTTTAAAAAAAATAGCGTGTAATCAATTCGTGACGAACGAAGAGCGCAAAGAATTATTAAGCATACCGGGAGCAACGAGGGAGAAAGCACGGACCATTATTGATTATATTATTAAAAACTATGATTTTTTTCAGGTGCAGACAATCGATAGCTTTATGAATGCACTACTGACTGGTTGTGTCTATCATATTGAACGCTCAACCAGTATGCATGTACAAGAAGATCATGCCGATTATTTGAAATACTGTTTTGATGATCTTATTACACAGGCAGAGCAGGATGGAAATCTTCGAAAACTCTTCGATATTTTTTTGCTTCATTTTTTATATATCGAGAATAGATCAGATTGGGTTCCCAAGGAACATATTCTTTCCTCTATCACTAGTTTATATAACGATGTGACTATTTATGGAACACCGTTTCAAAAAAGTAACATTGATAGAAAACTTTTGAATAAGCATAAAGTGGTCGACCTGATTACAAAACTTGCAATGATCAAACCGAAAGAAACCTATAAAATATTGGCGGAGAAAATAGATTATATAGCTACTGACGCACGAGAAGACTTTACTGTTCATGATTTTACCTCTTTATTTATTGAAAAAAGAATGAAGACCATTAAAGGTGCTCCTGTTTCCCCTCAGGTACAAGCAGTGTGGAGCACATTACAGAAGGCTTTACGTACGTTATTTTCGAGTATGGCTTTTTCACTTTATGACCCTTATATCGATATATTTGAGGCAGTGTTAGGTCATTTACAATCGAAAGCTAAAAAAGATGATCTTGTTTTCCTTAATGCATTAAATGTCGAAGCACAGACCCTTATTGCGAATCCAACCCTTGGTGTTCCGGAGCTTTATTATCGTATTGCTACCCGGTTTAAACATTATCTTATTGATGAATTTCAAGACACCAGTGCTTTGCAATTCCGCAATCTGCGGGGGATGATCGAAGAGGCGCTTGCATCGGGAGGGAGCTTTTTTTATGTCGGTGATATAAAACAGGCGATCTACCAGTTTCGGGGCGGGGATCCCGCTCTTTTTGACGCTGCCCCGCGTGACTTACATCCGTATGCGGCCGAAGAACGCCTTCTCGATGTCAATTACCGCAGCCGGGATGCGATCGTGTCTTTAGTCAATGCCTGTTTTTCCGAGGAAAATCTCACGAGCTTTCTTCGCAATAAACAGGAGAGCGAGGGAGCACAAGCGATAAAACTGACCGATACCGAGATCGACGAAGTTATAAAGCCGTTTTACCGGGTGAAGCAAACCGTTAAAAAAGGAAATGACGGCGGCTGTGTCGCTCTTACCATGATAGAGGAGGAGGATTATGACGGTGCGCGTGAGGAGACCTGCACTCATCTTCTCGAAACGATCGATACCCTGGTGGGGAAGCGTTCTTTTTCATTTCGTGATATTGCGTGCCTCGTGCGCACGAATAAAGAGGTGGCGTTCATTTCCCGTTTACTTATTGAACATTCGATCCCGGTCAAGTCGGACAAAACATTAAACATCAAAGCGAATGCGCTCATCCATGAACTTATCGCTTTCTTGCGATTTCTTGATTCCCCGATCGACAATATGGCTTTTGCGTCGTTTCTTGCGGGCACTATCTTTCAATCAGCGACCGGTATCGGCCGGGCAGCGGTCGAAGAATTTTTATTTGACTGCGGCAGGACGGTTCACGGCCACCGCGGGGAAGGAAGCGGCGTTTATTATTATATTTGTTTTCGTGACCGGTTCCCCGAGGTGTGGGATGAATATATCGACCGCGAATTTTTCAAAAAAGTGGGGATCGTGTCCCTTTATGAATTCGTCCGCACCATCATCCACCGGTTCCGCATTTTTCAACTCTTTCCGCTCCAGCACGCTTATATTATGAGATTCCTCGAGCTTATCAAGGAAGAAGAGGGGCGCTACAGTAACGTCGCGTCGTTCCTTGACTATTTCGAACGGCTCGATGAGGTTGACTACCGGCTTTCGGTCCGCACCCCGCCGAGTGACAATGCCGTAAGTATTTTAAACTATCATAAAGCAAAAGGGCTGGAATTTCC
>JAHJGZ010000045.1 GCA_018823795.1 Candidatus Omnitrophota bacterium | reverse complement strand
GCTTTGCGATATATACATGTAACCGTTTGACTTACGAACCACATTAACCTTGCCATTCTGCACCCATCGTTGAACTGTCCTATGAGTAACACCCAATATCTCAGACACTTCCTTTAAACTATATTCTCGTTCAACATCTTCAATTTTTTGTTTTCTCTCTTTTTCGGTTCAATTCGTTTCATTTTGTTATTAGTTCTACGCGCAATATCTTCAGGGCGTTTAATCCAGCCGTTATCTTCTGCGTGTAAATAGACCCCCCGGAATAACTCCAAGGGGTCTTTTACTGTGAAGATACGAAACAAGTGGCTTAAGGTTGAAGTAGCTCTTTACGAACTACCAATGCCTACAACCACTTATGACCCGAACGGTCATAAGTTCGTATTTTCATCTAATTGGCTCCCCTGAAGAACGAGTTTATTGAGGTTATAATTAATAATGATATAATGTTATTACAAAAATAAATGTCTCTTTGCTTTTAAGGAGCTGCTTATATAATAATATTACTTCTAAAGAAAGTATTTATATGTTTTGCCCGAAGTGCAAAAGCGAGTATAGGGAAGGCATTACTGAATGTGTTGATTGCTTGACTCCTCTTATCCCAGAATTGGAATCAAAGGAAGTTAAAAAAGATAATTCCTCATCCTTTTTCATGCTCCGCTTATTAGTTGGTTTCGTTATTACTTGCCTTTTTATTATTTTACTATCTCCGCTAATTCTATTTTCCTCAAAAACAGGGCGAAAGATCTTATTATTTATCTTGCTGCTGATTGAATACCTTTTGTATGTCAGATATGTTTGGCTAGAAAACGACTATTTATTCCTTCCAATAATATTTTTTTCTTTTATTTTATTTTTAAGCTTCCACTATTTTGGATTATGGTTAGATAAACCCTATTACATCTTCATATGTTTAACCGATGGCATTAAATTTTTAATCCCTAAATTACGCCCCAAATTCGCATGGCTCTTTGATTCCTCGGCTATAAGCAAAATCAGTTTTTTAAGAGTATATTATTGCTGTAATTTGCTCACCTCTGATAAAGCGCGCAAAAACGATAAACGCTTATTATACAAAATGTTTCTGATTTATTTTGTCACAATGATAACAATCGTGTTATTTAGTTTTGGGTTTATCTATCTGGCTATAGATAAGCTCGATTATTCACATTTTAAAGGCATAGACAATGATTTATGGAAAGCAGTCTATTTTAGCGGCTTTACTTTCTTTACAATTTCATTTGAAGATGTACAACCAATAACGCTTCTTGCGAAATTTTTCACTTTTGCAGAAATTATTGCTGCTTTTTATCTCTTGTACTTGATTATATTGTCTTTTCTTACTTTATCGCTTCAAAAAGCTGAAAATGCAGCAGAAAAGATATTAAATGACCTAGTCGCAGCAAGAAAATATTTAGAAGCAAAAGGGACTGAAATGTACTCTCTTAGCCTTCAAGAACTTAATGCCTATACTTACAGTTCAGATGACGAAAATGATAAAAAACATACTCTCCATGATATCCCAACAAAAATTGTGGCTTATATTTCTTTAAATCTAGGCCGATTTATAAGCAAGCTATTTTTCGATATTGTAGCTATATTAGACAATCCTAAGTAATGTATTGCTCCAAAGGCAATCGCTCAGTTATACTATTTCAACCGCAAAGCAAGGGATATCCTTACTTCTTATTTTTAATCAAAGTGAAAACTAGGGACACCCTATTTTCGGGCTGGACTCGCCTACTACACGAAATTCATCACGAATTTCTCTGCGTAGGCTCCCCTCGGCTGCTGATAGTACTTATCTAAAACTTGTTTGCGAAACTGCACAGGAGTCAAATAGTGGGGTTCCTCTGGATTTGCTCCAAAATTGTTCGCTAAGGTAGCTGGGCTTGAAGAATGTATTACTTCTTCCCCTTTATCATTAACACCAATAATGAAATCAATATACTTTTTTTTGAGTTCATCAGCAAATCCCCAAAACTCACTTTTAGATTTTGGGAGCGGAGAAATCAGTTTTTTCCCAAGTAGTCGACTAAAGGCATTATAACTGCAAATCCCGCCGGATTTCCCACAATACCGCATCCAACACATCAGTCCATTTCGTTTATCTTCGCTTCCTTCTGTGAGACCTAAATCTTCGAGTGAATACTCCGAATGTTCTCGATAATCAAATTGAATAGATAAGTGCATTTCTTTTATAGCCAAAAACTGCCGTAACTCTTTAAGCCTTATTTGGGCACAGTTTGGTTGAATAATGGCTATTAAGTGTTCGTTCCCACTATTATCAATTTTTATATATTGATCCGTTTTCCTATCGTGATATAACTTATGAAAAAGACGAAATTCTTCCGATAATTCTATGTAGTCATCTCGAATACCATAAAAATCTCGCATAAGAATCAATGGCTCGACTCCATTATCATCTCCAAACCGTAAATATTCGACGCTTTGCTTCCCATCTTTATTGTAAATCACTGCCCCCGGCAAGCCATTCCCTATCGACAAATCCCAAGACAGGTTAGAAAGAACTTTTTCAATATCGGAAGATGGAATCAATGCACAATAAATTCCAAAATTGTGAGAAGTGGTATATTCTGATAAATACACCGTAACCATTTCCATTAATTGGTGATCACGTTTCAGCCAATCTATGTTCTTAATCTGTAAAAGACGTTCACAATCTTTTGTCATAGTCATATCATATCCTTATCCTCAAAGAATCAGAACTTTTTTTGTGGTTGCTTATATGAGGATGAAACACAAGAAAAAAGCAACATCTGCACAATTCTATCCTGGATATAAATCCCCTCCCCCCTCTTTATTTCTCATACTTCTGATATTTTTCAATTGCTTCTAAATATGTTCGTTCACTTTCATCTTTAAACTTTTCTTTATTGCTTTGCAATGTTATGAACTTCTCATAAATGCTTTTGTAAATAATTTGATGCGCTTGATTACCAATATTCGTTTCATTATATTCATCCATTTCAATAGATGAAGTCAAAACCAAATTTACAAGATTCATTAAATGTTCCTTATCCATCTCATCAATTGGAGTCCACTTACTTCCATCAAAGCTAAATAATCCTTTGTTATCTTCAATTTTCAAGATCTTCATACACTCTCCTTCTCTCACCGTACGCTTGTTTACCCGCCTCAAGGCAATCCATTGTCACATCTATATTACTGAGACTTTTCCCATCTGTTGACACTAGTACTCGATCAGTTGGAAACCCTGAATATATATGATATTCAATTTTACCATCAATAACTTCCTTTTTTGTATACAGAAGGTAATTTGGCTTAATAGAAGCTCCTACTGTGCTATTATGTGTAACGAGTACAACTGGCATATTCTTTGAAATTTCTTTAATTATTTCATTTACCTCATTTTTTAAGAAAAGATTATCGAAAGATGACTCTGGCTCATCAATAAGCAACATATCATATCGCTGAGCATCATTTATTTCCTGCAGTAAATTGAATTCCGACCTTTCGCCACCAGAAACCTCAAACCCATCTTTGTTTAATATTTTATATTGAATTTTGGCAAAGTACCGATAATACTCTGCTCCTGGTAAGCTCTCAATTAATTTCAAACTTTGAAGGTATTTGTATGGATCTTTATACACCTGATATGCTAATGAAAAAGTTGCTTTTAATCTACTCTGTGATTTCAACTCGCCCGCACCCAAAAACTCACTTGTTCTCGCAACAATCTTAAAACCTTGGATATCTTTATGCATAATCTCCCGACTTTTACGCACCATCTCTACCACTTCATTGAATTTATTGACCTTTTCAAAATTTATTGCAATCTGGTATAGATTTACGTCTTCAATTGCTGTTGCAGCCGTCCGAATCTGAAGCTTTCTCTTAATTTCAGAAATTAAGTCATTCAACCAGTTCTTTTTTAGGTTTTCTTCTTCTTTCTTTTGATACTCCTGCATTAATTCCAATATTAGAGCAATTAACCCCTTTCGCGATAAATATTTATTAATAATGCTTCTGTATTCAATATTCTCTATCAAGTGTTGGACGGAAGAAATTAACTGTTTCAATCCATTTAGGTCAGAAATTTGAAATTTTTCTTCACGAAACAATTTTGCCTTCGAAAACGCATCGCGTTTTTCATATTCCTTCGCATATCTTATAAGTGACTTTAAATAGTCTGATATCTGCCTTTCATCTTCCTCAATGTCAATATAAGTCACATCATTTACAACTTTTTGAAATTCCTTCAGATATTCCTGCGTTAATAAGCTATGACTTTCGCTCAATAATTTATTGAATTTTTCTTCGTCTTGTTTTTCGTTTCTCTCTACCAGAGTAAATTGCCGGAGATACTTAACATTTGGGAGAGACCTCGCAATCCGATCCAACGTAAATGATTTCCCAGAAGACCTCTCTCCCATTATAACATTTAGCCCCGTAGATAATTCTTGACCGTCATCAAATATTTGAAATGTTGAATGCCCATCCCGATGAGAGAGTGAAACTTTATTTTTATCACGCAGACAATTTCTAATAGCTGCAAATGTGATTTCCCCACAATTGATATACGTTTGCCGAGCAGGAAAGTCAGTGAAGCTTGAATCAATTTTACTATCACTAAAATATACAGGGACTAAACACTCTTCATTTTTTATACAATAGATAAATTTTTTAGGGCTAGCGACCTCTCCTGTAGTGACGTAAGTTGCTAGTTTGGTCAATGTCTTTTTTTCTATGCTTGGCCTTTTATCGTAATGAGGAATCAGGACATACTTTGATAGGTCATGGAATATTCCAATTAACTCTTCGGTTGTTATTGAATCCCCTTGCTTTATTATTTTTCCTTTTAACTTTGAGCATTTAGAATAAAAGTCGGATAACTCATTTTTGTCTGTAATTAAAAGCAAATGTCCGTTTTCTAGATTAATCTCTATGCCGGGGAATACGGGGATGGTGACCGCCTTTGATATTTGGTTAAACTGATTGCGGTCAAAAATGTTATGATTTGTGATTGCTATCGCATCGATATTCACACTGTTAACATATTTTTTCAGTTGTTCAAGACTGAAGGAAAAATTTGAATCATTACTAGTTGCTATTGTATGAATGTGAAAATCTATTTTCTTCATTTACTTCACGGTCTCAATCATGGAACATGTTTGTCAATCCTGTGTACTTCTATAAAAGCACAAGCCCCATGGACTCTCCATCCATGGGGCTGTAATGGGAGATTATAACGCTATAAATATTAAAGTCAAGGATAGAGAAAATAGTGTTTCCATAGAAACCAGTACTTTGTATTAGATTGTATTATTTACCAATAAAATCCTTCGTAGCCGCCACCTGGAAAGATGAAATAAGAAGAATTAAAACAGATGAAAGAAGTCCGCGAATGGTACAGCAGAAAGGAATGATAAAATAAGGTTCAGAAAAAATGGCTCATGCAAGTGATTGTTTAGGAACTGAAATTATCAATTTTATCTAAAAATGGATCAACAGAACGATCGTATACATTGTTATCTTTTAAATATTTAATGAGTCCCTCGCAGTCATATGCTTCATTAAACAGCATTTCTTGCACATCCTTATGCATTTGGAGATTATCTATTTGATTTCCTGTTATCCTCTGTTGTTCTTCAGCATAACTGTTAATGGTCTCTCGAATGTTTCTGAATGCTTCAACTTTCAAGTCATGTAAAATTGTATCATCAATTACATTCTGTACTTTATTGATAGCCTTATTATCTGAGCCAATCTCATGCATCATCGAAATTAACTTTTCTCGTGTTTCATATAGTTTTTCAGTTAAACCTTTTGAATCTACTACTCTACCAACGGTGGTCATCAAATAAGCTGTTAAATAAGCGATTTCCTCACCCATCGCCTTAACCGTCGCTTCTTTCGCAAACACCTCTCTTTTAACTTCCTTCATTTCATTTAAAACAATCCTTAAGTTCTTCAGATCCAACTCCCTTAGTCTGTCTACACTATTTATTCCGACACTAAAAAGAAGCACCACAATAAAAAGAATAACAAATGCCCACTCTTTTATTTTCCCGATAATTAGAAGCCATGTAAATAAAACAATACTCCCCGCAGAAAAAAATATTAACAAAATATGATTCAAGATCATATATATAGCCCCTAGATTAAACTTATGCTATAAACTGCTCTCACCAATGCTATCATCGCTCGTTCAGCAAATCAGCAATAATATTTCCTCACGATATGATCTTATTGTCTGTGACACTCAAGACAACAATGCTTGCAACCATCTGCCGTTGGGTATTTTTCCTTAGCCTTTTGAACAGCACCATGACAACTTGGAAACTCGCCTAAGTATTCCTTGCTTGTAACCAGACTTAGCCAATAACAACCTTCTTTATGGACCTCATGATCTCCATTATCTTGTGCGGTCTTGTTGACATAATATTTAGCCATAACAATACCTCCTTTGTTTTATGAACGAGTTTAAATTTTATGAACTTTTCACTTATAATTAAAATTTGCCCCTATTTTTTCTTTTTCGGATTTTTTAACAAATCTTCCTGTTATCGCACTTCTTCCAGCTTTTCTACTCCCCGCCTTGATTTTTCCTCTTCTTAAAAATCAAAAAACCTTCACTTTGAGCTATGGCACGTACGCTTTAGAGCTCGCAAAGGTTTTTTGTTGCCATTTGGAGGCTAACCTCACTCCACTACCCTAACTGCTAATTTCACATATCAAAACTAGCGTCTTCTCTTTCTGTCAGGTGCTTGTGTTAAAACCGATCCGGCAATCTTCTTAATTTCTGTGTTGGTCAAACTACTTGGCTTACGCAAACCTCTTGATGCGATTGATGCAACCTTCTTTGAAGTCTTTTCATTTTTTGCCATTTATTTTCACCTCCTCCATTATTTACAAGTTAGCAATTGAAGTAACAACAATACCTTGAATTTGAAAATTTCTATCCAAAATTATAGGCTTATGCTGACTATTCCTTGACCTTGGCTTCAAAATGATAGTTTCAGCAAAAACATGGAACTCTTTGATAGTTGCTTCATTATCTATCAACGCAACAACAGCATCACCATTTTCTGCTGTCGCTTGCTGCCTAACTAAAGTCAAATCTCCATCATTTATACCTTTTTCATTCATCGAATCGCCTTGAGCTTTTAATAGAAAATATTTATGGGGCGGCCGAGCTAACTTTGTAGATACAGGAATCATTGCCTCAATATTTTCTTCGGCTAGCGCGGGGCCCCCACAGGCAATTGTACCGACTAATGGTACATCAACTGTTTGAGCACGCATTGTATCACTTTCTAAATTCTTGATAAGCTGCACAGTTCCATTTGATTTACGCCGCAGAATTCCTTTATTTATTAACTGCCCTATAAGCACCGCAACAGAACGAGGCGACTGATACTTTAGAGAAACCATAAGTTCACGAACAGATGGGGTGCGTCCCCTGTGCATTAAGGAATTCCGTATCTGTCGAATCGCCTCAAGTTCTCTATGTGTTAAATTTCGATCCTTCATACATACAGCATTATACACTTTGAATGTTTTTTGTCAATGGTTTTATTAGTCTCTCATATCATCAATCATCAAAGAAACTTTCGGGGGAGGGGTATTTTTCTGTAGGCTTGCCGGCGGGTGTGGCTGCAACCAACTCTTTGTCAGCTTTATCGTCTTGTTGCTTAAGGTAATAATCTTCAAAAAGCCGTAATCCTTCTTGTTTATGTGGTTTATCTTTTTTTGTATATGGTACACTTTCAATGTTTTTGAAGTATCCGAAATTAACACAGCAGGTTTTATTGATGTCACCACGATATATATAATATCCCTGGCCAACGTGGTGGAGGTTTTTAATTCTGTCGGGATGAAAATTAAATTCATTCACAATACGGTTTGACGTTTCCCCGATATGAAGCTGTGTGCCAAACTTTCCCCCTTCCATCCGATATGTTTTCTCTTCCTTTTCACGCGTACCCAAACTTCGCGCAACAAGCTCACATAGGTCAGGATCCGTCTGCTTAAAATATATCTTATTAAGCGTGTTTTCATCAATGCGCTTCATAAACTCAGGTGATATGGCAGTAAGATCGCTTAAACTTTGGTGTGCTAACGTTACCATCATTCCGCTTGAACGTGCTTTATTTAATACTTCAATAAAAGATTCTTCCGCGAATGCACCATATTCATCGATAATCACACTCACTAAAATATCCTTCGGCATTTTCCCGATTTGTATGAGGCTAGAAATATATCTCAAATTCGCCTGGACAATGCGTGCTATTCCGACCGCTTTGATAGGATATGCATTAGTGGGTAACTGAAAATAGACGACTTGTCTTTTTCTTAGGACATCCGTTAATATAATATCACTATCATCATCATTTAAAATCTCATCTTTGTAGCCAAGTAAGTAATTATTAAAACCGGTAACAACATGCTTCCATCCCTTGTATTGCGCCGTTAACGTTGTTATTAATTGTTGCAATAATTTCAAATACAGGGCCCCGCTTGTATTTCCTCTTGAAACTTTTTCATTAACAGCATTAAAAGCCTTTGTATCAGTCAAGTACGTATACACATCCATCGGAGTAAACGGCTTTTCGAGAGAATGCAAAATATAAAAGGCATTGGTAAATATGTTCCGCGCAGTTTCGCGATAAAATGAATTATCATCGTGAAAATTACTTAAAAACGCATCGATGACCACTTGCGGGTCGCATTCACCTACATACAAAGGATTATAACTGCAACTCATTTCTTTATAGGCTAACGAAAAGAGCAAGAAATCATCTTCCCGCCCTAACCGTTTCATTAATGCATTAAGACGTTCAATAGGACCAATTTCCCCTTTTGCATCAATAATAACAACCGGCCTTCCTTTAAGCACATCCTGATAGATAAGCGGCATAAAAACACTCTCTGTCTTTCCTGTGCCGGTCATGCCAATGATCTGCAAATGTTTTGTCCTCTGCTCATCAGGAATTAAAACCTGCTCCCGGCGTTTTGTTTCAGCATTAAGCCCAAGAAACGTATCTGTACCCTCTTGGGAAATACTCTTTAATTCTTTTTCCAAATCAAATTCACGAAAAGAATGCGTTAATTTAGTAATCTGTGTCGCACGTTTTATCCCCAACCGCCACATGTTTATTTTGTTCCTTAGGCGTTCCCACGTAAAACCTAGGGCAATATACGCCCAAAGCGCTAAAAATGCCACACAAACGGCATATAAAGCAAAATGGGGGTGTTTTATCCACTGGTATATATCATTGTAATACCGCAAATAAAGCAACCCTAGAAGCATAACTGTAAAAATAGTAACCTCATCCAATCAAAATACTCCTTTAATGGCTGACTTCTTGTAATGCCCAGTGCCCTGGTTCAACGACAACTTGTTTATAATGTCCGTCGATAAATGCCCCTGTTTCATCAACCGTTGGGTTAACCCATACCGTTTGAGTTTTGGCAGGGATCCATTCGCCTCTTTCTTTTCTTACTGGTTCCGCTTTCGGAAGCGGTATCTGCCGATACACATATTCTTGATTGAAAACACACCCAGACAACCCTATAAGAAAAAGTATAACAACTGAAATCTTTTGCATCATGTTACGTCCCCTTTTTTATTCACAACGGCTTAACATCGAGTGGATCTTCGAAATATACATGAATACGTGTCCCTGCTGTCACGATTGCATATCCTTTTGATTGCATTACTTCATTGCGTATTCTGTCTGCCTCTTTCTCAAATGTATTTCCCGCCCCTTCTAATATAGCATTACGCGCGCTCGTATCAACATTCTCTCCCCCTGTTACTTGATTCGTAAAGGTATCCTGCAATCCAAGCGCAAACGCACTCAAGAAATTCGTTACCATGCTGATAATTATTTTTTTATTGCGATTAGTAATGACAAGACCCGATAGTCCTGCTGAACCGTCTTCATCAAGGCCAATCGCTTTTGTTTTAAGCGTTACTCCGTCCTGATAAACAAGCGTGTGAAATTTTACGAGCACTCTATCCCGCTCATGCCCCGGTGCAGCTGTGCCGTATATCCTTGTCCCTGTAGGAATCAACAGTTCTCCGTCAAAATAAAAGTCTTCATACGTTTGGGCAATTACCGGCGCAGCAAAATTATTGGTCACAATGTTATGGATTAGAATACATTTAACAATACTACCGTACGGGAGGACCATATCCGATGTCGCAGAGTTCGTGTTATCATAAACAACCATGGTAGATGCATTCGCTTTTCTTTGGCGAAGATCGATACCAGCAGCATTTTTTTGGTTTGTATCAGGCAAATCAAAAAAATCCCCTCCCCCATTCTTTAACCGCCGCGGAGCATTAGCAATGTCTTTCCGGTTAATGATTTCTCCCTCCGTTTCAGCTGATGCTATTTTACCTTCAGGGCTTCCATGTGACAGGTGGTAGCCAAGAAACACCACGATGGCAATGATAATAAATCCATGAATAGTAGGATTCCGTTTCCCACTTCCGTCTTTTTTCAGAAAAAAATCAATTAAATACATATTCTTTTCCCTGTATATTCAAACTCACCGAAAAATCATTATCCATCGATGCATGCAATCCTTTGAGAATAAACCACGCATCAGTCTCTTGCATCGACGGTACAATTTTAGAATCAAAAATTACGTAATCAGGAGGAAATTTGCTCTTGTTAATATACACATTGGAATTCTGCTCATTGAGCATGAGAGCACCCGATGAGGTGTTTTGAACAACAACGTGAATGATTAAATAGTTCGGCATATGGTGTGTGAATGCTTCAATGACTTTTACCGTTGCTTCCTCAGAAACACATTCTTTATATAAACTTCGCTGTGTGAATTTTTTTTGTTTTATCGTGCCGAGATTTGTATACACATTATAATTGCGCGCCATCTTAAGGAGCGTCTGTACGGGGACGTCTTTTCCCTTGTTCTTAATCGGTGATTTGGCCGCTTCAACATCAACAACATAATTCAGTTTATTAAGGTCATCGATGACGACGTGATAATTAAATCTCCTGTTTTGCGTAAATACAAAAAGATTCGTTGCCCCTTTATCATCGAGGGGTTTAATAATAACGTTCCGCGAATTCTTTGGCACTTCCACCTTAAGAAGGGTGCTGTCCCCTGCCGATACCATAACGGGCTTCTCAGGAAATTCAAGCACCGTACAATACCCAAGCGTCGTATGGACCGTTACAATCTCGTCTTCATCAGGCTCTTTATACACTACTCCGTTAGGAATTACTGCGGCGTACGCGCTTACCTGGATCACAAAAATAAGCGCTACTAAGAGCCGTATCATCCGGTTCATTTATTTCTCCTCCTCTTTGCTCCCCTCTTCCTCTTTCTCGACAACCTGCGAAACCACAAGGCCGTATAAGTTCTCAACGGTGGGTTTTACTTTTCGCACTTCAAAAACATAGGTCTTCTCAACCGTGCTATTTTTTGTCGTTGATACTATAGCGCGCAATCCTTCCACTTCGACCCAGTAAGGATGGTTCTTCTTCGTAATCTCAATATTCTTTATTACAAACTGATGGAATATGCGTTCCGTTATAATTTTTTCTCTATTGCGTTCATATGAATCAAGTAACGCTTTTTTTGGGGTATTTTCTAAATACACGCTTATCTCTTCGACCTGTTCGGGAAGCGATGTCGGGGAAAAACTTAAATACTTTTCAGAAACCATATTAACAAAATCTTTCAGATGCTCTTCATTCACTTCATATTTTTCAGCACGCAATTTTACCATTTCATTAAACTCTTTACGCACAATAAGGGGCGGCGCATTAAGCGCTGCAATAAGCCCGATACCCAAAAGAAGATTTGCCAATACCGATACCACAAGAGTAATCGTCAACACCTGGTTATGTTTCTCAAGCAGTGCCCGCGTAAATGCTGTCTCTCCCATATATCACCATCCCCCCGTTAACTATGCCCCACGCTAATTGTTTCCGTTCTATTATGAGCCGGCCGTAAAGCTTTTTTAATTGAATATTCCGCGCTTTTATATCCTTCGATATCCTTACCGCGCAGACCCCGCCATGCGGCATGTACGCCGTTTTTTAACGCTCCCCCTCCTACCGTAGCAACGTTACGGATAATATTATTTGAAGGGTTAGCCTGCACCGCATGAAGAGCTTTTCCCGCTCCGTAAGAGACTCCCGATGAAACTCCTTCCATAACCCTTCCCGCAGTGCCGATTCCTGTTTTAGTGACGTTCATTGCTGATTGTGACGCAAACGCTCCTGCAAGTGATGCAGCTGCTCCTGCACCAATGCCATTAGCAAGACTTGTTATGATCATAGGAGCAAACACAACCACAAAGCCAACGGCAAAATTAAGCGCTACAAACGGCTCGAGCGCTTCCAATGGAACAGAATCATCTGTAATTGAAAAGGTGCTTGCATAAGCGATTGAAAGCCGCACCGTAAGATTCCACAAAATGGGCCAGGCAAGGCATCCGATATAACTCGTAAACCACCCACGAACAACTTTTCTTGTCGTATCAAATAAAAGAAACGGAATAAGAAGCGGACCTAATAAATACATAATTCCAATAACACAATTACGGATACTTGTCATAATTTTTACAATGAGCGAAAAAAACATGAAAGAAAGGCTTACGACAAAATTATGCATCGTCTCTTTCCCAAAGTTTGCAACAGCATCCATAATTTTACTTCCTAATCCTTTCTCGACCACTTCCTCATGTTTTTGCTGCACCATAGTGCTCATATCAAGAAATTCGTTCAAATAATCTTCGCCTCCGTTAATCTGATAATTAATACCTTCAACGATATCCCGTGTCGTATCCATAATCCACGTATAACTCTGAAGCATGACAAACCCAATAACAAGACATGTAATGAGCCGCGTAAAATTCATTTTCCCCTGGAATATTCCCACGTATGTAAAAAGAGCTGCTAATCCAAATAACCCGGCAGTCAAATACCGTCCAAGATTTATCATATCTCCCACTTGGTCTTTAACTACAACCATTACATATTCCATATCGGCTTTCCCGTATCCTTAAATGTTGAAATCCTTTCCATCAACCATATTCATAAACCGCCTGACACCTTCACCTTCCCGGCGCACGCGTATCAGGTCCTGCCGGCGATCATCATTCTCAAGCGCATTCCGCACCGATTGTTCCTTGAGTAGCTGCGCGAGTAAATTCATGTTATGATTCTCAAGCTGAATAAGCTGGGCGAGTTCTTCTGCTATCTGCCGCAGCGCCCCTTTTTCATTAACAAGTTTTGCATTGCTCGCAAATTGGTCTGCATACTCGGCGTTCTGTTCATATAAATGCTGATAACTATCCGCTATTGAATAACTCCACGTGTTTGTTTTATCTGCTACCTCTATATGCTGGAACATCTCATCAGCATTCTCAAACCATCCATCGAGCGTTCCAAAAACGCCTTTCCATTCGACTGAAAGGCTGTCATGATCTTCCACGTCATCAATAATTCCATCGATCTGCCCTGTAAGTTTCTGTGTCTTAAGCCATACATTTCTAAAATCATTCACTGCGCTGAACCCATCAAGCCCCTCGGCCGCATCTTCCGCAAGCGATAAGATGTGTTGAAGGTTAAGGCTTTGTTGTTGCAAAACCTGTATTTGCTCCACAAACTTTTCTATTTGTGCAAGATGTTCTGCCGTTTGGGTTGCAGTCTGTTCAATAATCGCCCATGTTGAAGCCATATCTGCACGTGCAATATGAGCTCGTATAGTCATAATCAATGCCATGATTAAAGCTATAATTGCTAGTATGCGTATATGCCTATTAAAAATACATACGAACACAAGAAGCGTAACTAACCCATAATTCCAAATAAATTCAAGGACTAGCTTCATTCAAATACCTCTACCGTTTCATAATGTTCCTCATACGTCACGCCATTAATCTCTTGCGCCGGCACTTTTATCCGTTTCAGTTTTGGAACGTAGTATTTCTCTTCCTCTCTTTTCCCTGTCGTATCCTGCCACATCTGTTGGGCTACGTCAGCCTGCGCATTCTTATATCCCGTAATAAAACCTTCCTCATATTTATTTCTTTTTTTCATATCAAACTCATCAAAATTATGCGCAAGCCCAGTGGTATTGATTGGCTTCATTCTACTTGCACAACTCGACAAGACGAGCGTCATCATGAGCAACATCAATAGTCTTCCGCTCCATTGCATCATTATATTTACTCCTTTCTCGCGCGTAATCAACGCCGTGAGGATAATCAAGTGCGCATATTTTAAGCACGTCATAAACAGACATATCAGGATTAAGCCGTTTTATTTCCTCATAATAATGTAAATCCATCGCATCGGTTGTCGCTACCCAATATTCAAGTGCCGTAGGCACAATGATAATCTTAGAGCCGGAATTGCGCATATTGACGCTCTGTGAGAAGAACACTTGCGAATATTCCCCTTTGCGTATATGCAAGCTCTCAATCAATGCTTTTTCCTGCTCATTAAGATTAAAATACCGGACAATGGTATCAATAGCTTTTGCTGAGTTCTGTTTTAAGATAAAACGAGTATGGGAATTCCCGATGATAGCGTCTTCAAGCTTCCCGCCGATAAAATCGTTCAAAGACTGCGTAATAGAAATTGCTCCCGCTCCGTATTTTCTAAACGTCCGGTAACATTCGCTAATAAACACCGCGGCCGCAGGGTCATCGAGTAATTTCCAGCATTCATCAAAGACAACAATCTTTCTTCGCCCCGGCTCACTCATGATTTTACCCCACACGACGTTTGTAACTATCGTGAGCATGACGGACTGAAGCCGTTCAAACTGGCTGAGCCCTTTTAAATCAAAACAAATAATATTATTATCAAGTGATATCGTTGACGGCCCGTCCGTATAGCGCCCGAACCTTCCCCCCTGCACCCAGTTTCCTAAAAGCCCTACTACCCGCTCGTAATATGCTTCAAAATGCTTACTCACTGATGCACCCTGCTCAAGCGCTTCCAGAAAATTACTCAGGACCGGATGGTTATACAGCGCAAATACTTTACTTACGCTCCGGAAAATGTAATCCTGCACAATCTGGTCTGCTTCGCCAAAGCGCTCGGTCCCGCCGATCATCTGTTCTATAGTTTTTGATTTTAATATCAGGGCTTCGTTCTGTTCTTCTTCGTTGAACTCTGAAAGAGTTTTACCTTCCGATAAATCAAAAAGGTTAATGGTAAATTTTTCTTTTAAACCGAGAGTGATATAATCACCGCCCTTGAGGAGCACCTGCCGTTTATATGACCCGCCGATATCGATAAATATCTCAATCGGATTATTTTTACTGTATTGGTTTATAATCTGGTTAATCGTAAAGCTTTTCCCGCTCCCCGTTGCCCCGACGACAATTGAATTAAATGCCGCAAGCCGCTCGTAGAAAGGGTCGTAAGAAGCAATACCGTCTGTCGCGTTAAAAAATACGCACTCTCCCTTGCCACTTCCCGTAAAATCAGAACATAGCGGAACAAGATCCGCCAGGTGAAGCGTTTTAAGAAGAAGCCACCGCGCGCTTTCTTTTGTCCACCCGGGAAGCGCGCTAATAAAGATAGGGAATACCGCCCCCCATCGTTCATTATGCATTTCAGCTCCATGCATTGAGGCAAACGTCCTGATAATATCCGCTGTCTTTGTCTTTACCTCATTAAGCTCTTCGCCATATACATGTACGGTAAGCTGCATCTTAAAAAGTTTCTGGCTTTGCTGCTGGAGCTCTTCAAGTAAAAGTTCATACTGATCGATTTTTACTTTTGCGTCGGTGTTGAGCACCTGATTCGCTTTCGATAAATACCCATGCTCCTGCTGATGAAGCGTTTTTATCTTTGCGCGCCCCCATTCCTTCGCCGGCGCTTCAAAATTAACAATTACGTCGTACTCTGAGAAAGGGAGTGATTTTAAGGCATACAGCATTGCCGGCTGTGTCGCTTCGGGCAGGATTTTCAGCGTAAGGTATTTATGGAACATACCTCCATACTGTAAATACTCCCCTTTATGTTCATCAATATAAAAGTCTGAACATGATACCTGTTTTACAAACAACTCGTTATCACGGAGCCGGGGGCTTTCTATCCCCTGCTTAACACGATCAGGATTTAACACCTTGTAGATAATCCCCAGCAAGGCATTATTATCAAGCTGTTCGATATGCATACCCGCATCATGAACGCCGTCTTCGATTGAACGAAGGAGCATTCGAAAATCCCGTTTTGCCCGTTCCATTTCTTTTGAACGTGTTGCATTGATTTTCTGGATCGGCGTAAACCACCAGAAAGGTTTTGCCTTTTTTACTGCCATATTGACAAACAAATAACACTGATGCCGCTTTAACTGTTTATGTTTAAGAAGATGATCAAGCCTATTCATTCTCTCCTGATGCATGAACCGCACAAGTGTCCTTGCGTCATCACTAATCCGCTCGTGCTCACGGATTTTCTCATGATAATTGCTATCGACGGTAAAAAAGAGCTGGTACGTCGTATTCTCCGGCAGCGTATTTAAACATGTCGCGATATGCCCCGAATATTCTATTAAGTCTTCATGCGAAAAATTATCAATGACCGGCGTTCCTAATACATACCCCACGGATATACTGTCATCATGCATTACCAAGAATTCATTCTCAAGATGGCTATACGGAAGTACCTTTTGAAACGATGAAAGCCTCAAGTCGAGATTTCTTCCTTTTATCCTGGTAAGGTCCGATTGCGCAACAGCCGCATATTTCTTGACCCCTGTATACCAATCAATAAAATGATTAATGGCTTTCTGAGGCCTCCCCTTCTTAAAGAAATAAAGGAATCCCGCGGTAAGCCCTATCCCTATCCAAATAATGTATGACTGCACATTAAAAAGCTGCAACGATAACCCTACCCCAAGCACAATAAATATATCCCATTCTTCAAGCCCAAAAAGCAACCTCTTGTCCTGCAAATTCCGTAAACACGGTTCAAAAAATTTGCGCATGATGACTTATCCCCCAAATACGGACTGTATAAGTTCAACAATCTGCGGCGCAGCAAAAAGAATTACGGTCCCAATAAGTGCAACGGTTAAAAGCTGTTTATTGCCCATCTTAAGCTGCCATGCTGCTACCATAAGAAGAATGATCGCAAGCGGTGTTGATACTGCCCTTATTTTATCCTGTAAGTTTTCCATACTGCTTTCAAGGTCCGCAAACGCACTTGCCGTTATGCACATACACACCACACAAAAGACAACCAGTTTTATCTTGCTACAACGCATCATCTGCATAAGACACCTCTCTCCCTTTCTTTTGGAATGCTTGATTGAATTCATCTATCGTTTCGAATCGGAATATTTCAGAACGAAACTCTCCGCCCTTTTTCTCTTCCCGCTCTTGGATGCTCTGCATCATTTGCAAAAGCCGCGCTTTACAAAGCGCGTTTTCACAGATATAGAGAACGCTCTTTCGCGTAACATCGATGCGCTTCATGTAATGCCCCCATATATCTGTATATCGTTCTTTGTTTTTAAGCGTCCGTTCATATTCGAGAAAATATTTTTTGGCAGCGCCGCCATCGTTGCTTCCTCTAAAAAATATCGCATCCGGCATTTTTTTAACGCCGAACCCATTACGCTGATATGGAGGCAACGCTCTAATGTATGCTTCGCTCTGCCATGCAACCACGTTTGCTTCTTTTGATTTTTCAAGCATAAGCCGAATATGATTCATCTGGAGTGCGTGGGGAACTTCATGAAGTCTTATTTTCCGCGGTTGGAAATCAGGCATCTTCATATAGTAACTTTGGAGACGGTTAAGGAGCTCCTGGCGATCAACATACCATACGCCATTTTTTATCGATCCGTATTTGACATGTGAAATCTTGAGTTCACTCATTGTCTTTCGCGCCACATCGGATTTGTCTGGAATGTCAAATTTCCTTTTTACATCATCAACGGATACAATGCCCTGCTCTACGACAAACTTTAAGATCTTTATTTTTTTTGGAACGTTCCGTATCTCTTCTATCTCATCCCACCCTTCTCCTATGATATGATATTTATGCTTGAGAGATTTCATTTGCTTTCGCCTTTGCCTCTCAACCACCCTTCATGTACTATCACATACTTCAATTTACTCTAGTAAACCCCCCGCCCACAGAAGACCACTTCATCAACACCACACATGTGGTTGAGAGGGAGTGGTCTTCTGTGGGCGGGGGAGCGGAAATTGCCGAATAATGCGAGAAAACCACTATTTGAAGCACATAAACGGTACATGAAGAGTACACATTTATACCAGTTTTGTACTAATTTTGGACTACTGGGGAATAAAAAAAACGCCAGACATATTTTAACAACGTCTGGCATTGAGGAATGTTTTACTGGCGATAGCTTATTGTTTTTTCCCATTCATTTATCCTTTCAATTAAAAAGGAAGCAAATGAAATCCAATGAAGCTACTTTGAAATTATATTACCACATGATTCTAATGTTGGTCAATCTTTTTTCTGTTATTATTAATTTTTGAGTTTGTAGTG
>JAHJGZ010000044.1 GCA_018823795.1 Candidatus Omnitrophota bacterium | reverse complement strand
TGATTAAATATAAAATTATAATTAAGTAAAAGGTACTAAAACAATAATGAAAAAGTCTGATACGATAAAATTAGCGAGATGGTGTATTGGGGCAATTGTTTTGATAGGCATGCTCTGTATTATTATCATAAAACCATTTTCCGATCTCTTTTCCCATGAGCTTCCCTATGCCGGGTTTGTTTGTCGGGCGTTGCATGTGATTATTTTAGCCTGTATTTTATGTCTTTATCGAATTGCACGTGGGCCAACGGGTGCGGACAGAATTGTTGCAGTCGATATCCTGGGTATTATGGTTGTTGGTTTATGCGCGGTGTTAACTATTACCACGGGAAGGTCATGGTATATTGATATCGGCATTGCCTGGGCACTACAAAGTTTCATAAGTACCCTTGCACTTTCTAAATATTTAGAAGGAAGGAACTTTGATGAATAGTATTATCGGACTCATACTTATTAGTATTGGTTTAGCATTTGATGTTATTGGATGTTTAGGGCTTGTTCGTTTGCCCGATATTTATAACCGTCTGCAAGCCGCGACGAAATGTGTGACCTTAGGGACATGCAGTATCCTTTTAGGAACATTTTGCATCATGGGTTTTACTGCAGCAGGCTTAAAAGCCTTGCTCTGTATCATATTTCTTATGTTAACCTCTCCGGTGGCAGCACATGCGGTAGCACGCGGTGCCCATCGAGCAGGAGTGCCATTGTGTAAAGAGAGTGTGGTTGACAAATACAAGGAAGATAAAGAGGGTGAAAAATAAATGCGTATACCATTACCGAAAATCCGGGAAGTGATCGAGGCCGTAAAGGCGCTTATTGTCGGACCGTATACCTCAAAATTTCCGAAAGAGCCACATGTGGCGCATCCCAATTTTCGGGGACAACCAAAATACAACGATGAAAAATGTGTTGGCTGTCTGGCCTGTCAAGAGGTCTGTCCCGCTGAAGCCATTGATCATAAAGATTTAATACGAGGGCAAAGCATTCCGAAACGGAAAATGATCCATTATACTGACACCTGTATCTTTTGCGGGCAATGTGAAGCGGCGTGCATTGCCGATCATGAAGGGATTAAATTATCAAATGATTGGGAACTTTCTTTTTTTGATAGAAAAAATTCATATGAGGAAATAGAGAAAGAATTGCAACTGTGTGAGGTGTGTGGTGATACTATTGCCTGCAAGGATCATTTAAAATGGATAGCTGAAAAAATTGGCGAACTTTCATATTCAAGTCCTACGCTGTATCTGTCTCGTCTTAAAAGCCTTGGCATTATAGATGAAAATATCATATCTGCATTAAAAGATAGTGGACGGTCTGATCGAGTTAAAATCCTGTGTGCTCGCTGTCGGCGAGAAACAACCCTTACTACGAAATAGACAAATACTCATACCACATAGTGTGCAATGAATAATGATGTAGGTGATATATTAAAGGGCAAGGTTGTTATTGTTGGCATTGGTAATATATTACGGGGAGATGATGGCATTGGACCAGCGTTGATTGAACGGTTACAAGGAACCGTAAAAGCGGTTTGCATTGATGCGGGGACCGTGCCTGAAAGTTATACCGGGAAGATTACCAAAGAACAACCCGATACGATTTTGTTTATTGATGCGCTGCACTTAGATCGTTCAGCAGGGGAGTATGCAGTTTTGGGAAAAGATGATATCGTCAAAAGTGGTTTCACGACCCACGATATTTCACCCGCAATGGTTATAGAGTATCTTGAATGTCAAACACATGCAGATATCTATCTGCTTGGCATACAACCTCAAAATTTATCTTTAGGAGATGAAATTTCAGAACCAGTAAAAAAAACGTTAACGCATGTCGAACAGTTACTCAAAGAGGTGCTTAATGCATGAGTCACATATGATAGAACCGATCATTAAAGGAATAGCCGAACATGCACAGACCGAAGGTGCAAAGAAGGTATCAAAAGTACGGCTCAAAATAGGCCGGCTCACCGGGGTGAAAGAGGATTCGTTTAGAGAAACATTTGCGCTACTAGCCAAAGGAACGATACTCGAAGGGGCAGAACTAGAAATGACCTCTTTTGTTGGATCACGGATAGATGTCGTATCTTTTGATGTTGATTAGTACAGTAACCGTTATGCAATGTCTTTGATGATCTTGTAGGTATCGTGTGCTATAACCAATTCTTCGTTTGTGGGGACAATAAGGACTTTTACTTTTGATTCAGGAGTGGAAATAATACACGCATTCTCTTCGTTTTTCTTTTCATCTATTGTTATTCCCAGGAAAGTCAAATACTTCATTATTTCAGTTCGTATAAACGAACAATTCTCACCAACACCAGCGGTAAAAACAATAACGTTAACGCCATTCATAGCCGCAGCATAGGCTCCAATATATTTTACAATTCTATAGACGTATACATCAGCCGCTACTTTTGCCATTTCATCTTTTTTTTCTATTTGGCTTATAACATCACGCATATCACTTTTTCCGCACAACCCTAAAAGACCGCTTTTATTATTAAAAAGTCTATTGATTTCATCTAGAGTCAGACCTTCTTTATCAAGTATGTAGAGGGTAACATACGGATCGATATCACCACACCGAGTTCCCATGAGCACCCCCTCGAGTGGTGTAAGCCCCATAGACGTATCAACAGACTTGCCACCATTAATTGCTGTTAAACTACATCCATTACCAAGATGACAGGTTATGATTTTGAGGTTTTTTATATCGGTATTTAAAATTTCGGCCGCTTTAGAGGATACATATTGGTGAGAGGTTCCATGAAAACCATATCGCCGCACGCCATACTTAACATATTGATTATAATCAAGACCGTAGAGAAAGGCCTTTTTCGGCATTGTTTGATGAAAGGCCGTATCGAAGACAGCAACTTGTGGAACTGAATGAAGCAACTCGTGACACGCTTCAATTCCGAGTAAATTAGGCGGATTATGAAGCGGCGCAAGGTCACAGCATCCTTTTATTGCAGCAATTACTTCATCCGTGATAAGGACAGAATCAGAAAACTTTTCTGCACCATGTACCACACGATGCCCAATACCTTTAATCTCTGATAAATCTTTAATAACTCCATTTTTAGGATCAGTGAGTAAATTACGAATCAATTCGAGAGCTAACTTATGCGAGGCAACCGGTTGATTGATGCTAACCGGTTTTTCGCTACCTGCTTGATACTTAATCGACGATTGTTTAAGGCCAATTCTACCGACGACCCCCGTTGCGAGCATTTGGAAGTCATTTTCAATATCAAAAAGTTTGTATTTGAGGGATGATGAACCAGAGTTTAAAATAAGGATTTTCATATATGCTGTAATCCTTGTGCCTGAACAACCGTAATAGCGGTAATACCAACAATGTCGTCTGAATTACACCCTCGCGAAAGGTCATTAACCGGTTTAGCTAGTCCTTGAAGGATAGGGCCATAGGCATGTGCATGGGCGAGACGTTCGACCAATTTATACGCCATATTACCCGCATCGAGGTTTGGGAAGATTAAAACATTTGCTCGACCGCACACGGGACTATCAGGTGCCTTTAACTTTCCTACTGACGCCACTAATGCTGCATCAACCTGCAGCTCTCCGTCAATTTCAATTTTAGATAATGCGCCATATTTTTTGTGAAGTATTTCACGCGCTTTATTAGTTGCTTCAATTACTTTTTTCGGAGAAATACTATCTGCTGATCCCTTTGTAGAATATGAGAGCATTGCAACTTTTGGTTCAAAACCAAAAAGAAGTGCGGTCTCCGCACTCTGAACTGCAATTTCAGCAAGTTCTTGCGGAGTTGGATACTCTACGATAGCGCAATCGGCAAAGACTAAGACTCTATCTGTAAAAGACATAAAAAACACACTTGACACTTTTGAAACGTCGGCGCTTGTCTTAATAATCTGAAGTGCCGGCTTTATCGTTTCACCGGTGGAATGAACCGCACCTGAAACAAGCCCGTCAGCATCTCCACAATGCACCATAAGAGTTCCATAATAGATCGGTTTTTTAACAACTTCACTTGCTTCACCCCTGGTAATTGCTTTATGCTTACGTAGTTCAAAAAATGTATTAACGTACGATTCGAATTGAGGTGAGGTGTCTGGTTCGATGATTGTCACCGTTTCAGGTGATAATCCTATTTTTGAACACGCTGCGGTTACTTCCTCGACGTTACCGAGAAGAATAATTTTCGCAATATTTTTTTCAATAATAACCTTTGCTGCTTCCAATATTCGAAGTTCTGTAGCTTCTGGAAATACAATTTTTTTTGGAGCAGCAGTGGCTTGTCTAATAATTTTACTAATAAATTCTTGTGCTTGTATATGAGAGCCCATAAAATTTCACGCCGTAATTTTCTAACATGTTGGTAATTAACGACTTGCAAAAAACAATGAATGTTGCAAAGAAACATAGAATTTTTTAAGAGTCATATATTACTACTACTTATATCTGTTTGTCAACTATTTATCCTACTTTAAATTCAATTCAAAGTATGATATACTACGCAAATTACAAAATGCAAAAAAAGCGATAGGTACAATGAAAAAAAAGGCAAAAAGTACTATTCGAAAGCCGCAAAGAGCGCAGCGTAAGCGCGCGGGGAAGAAGATCAGCAGCAAGAAGAAGAAACGTGTTGTGCTCAAACGAAAAAAGACGACTCAATCGTCTGTCCAGACCCGCAAGCAGAACAACGTACAAGCAGTAGCAAAAAAAAATTTATTAGATCGACTCGTTGAAGAGAATAAAAAACATGAGAAAGTAATTTCACAAAAAGTTAATCACGATCACGCCATTCACGAAGTCAACAATCAATTACCATCAAGTTATAATCAGACTCATTTAGTATTAATGGTGCGTGACCCGTACTGGGTCTATGCCTATTGGGATTTAAGTGAAGAAAAGAAAAAAGAAGTTTTTCTTTATCTTCAAAAGCATCCTGATAGTACAAAAACGGTATTACGCGTCTATGATACAACGGATACGGACAGTAAAGAAAATACCAGCGACAAATTCTTTGATATTGAAATTCCGCTTGAGATAGGTCAGTGGTATCTTTATATGGGGCTACCAGACCGTAAGTTTATTGCAGATTTAGGTATTGTTGATAAAACAGGAGATTTCTATTTAATCGCATGGTCTAATCAGATTACCATGCCGCGAGATACACCTTCACATAATGTCGACGCACAATGGGCGATCGTAGATGGTGTCTGCAATGAATTATCTCATCTTAATCAAGCTCATAAGGGTGGCAGTTATCATCCGTATATTAAATGGTAGCCTTCATAAACGTTCATACATTACGCTACGCCTAATACACCTACTTGAATAATAAATAATCATTATATAATTCCTGCCTTGACAATAGCTTGCCATTTT
Source organism: Candidatus Omnitrophota bacterium (assembly GCA_018823795.1). Lineage (GTDB taxonomy): Bacteria > Omnitrophota > Omnitrophia > JAHJGZ01 > JAHJGZ01 > JAHJGZ01. The sequence goes on along the minus strand of JAHJGZ010000044.1, from coordinate 12,257 downwards.
TTTATACTTCAGAAAGTCAGCCGTGGCGTAAAGCTACGTTTAGCGTATGTATCATAAAGTGAGAAAGGACGAAAAATACGATTCTATGATCGAATATAAAAACGGTATACATATTAGTGGAACAAACTTATGGCTTGATAGCCGAGACCCTCAAGACATGTGTTTTATTTCTCATGCCCACATTGACCATCTGGGAAGTCATAGTACGATTATTACTTCTCGTCCGACAGCTCAATTTTATGAACAACGGATGAGGAGAACAAACACTATTGTTTTGGACTATAATCAACCGTACACCCTTGAAAAAATGGAAATAGAATTGTTTCCTGCTGGACATATGTTAGGTTCAGCGCAGATATTGATTAAAAAAGACAGCACGCGAATAATCTATAGTGGCGATATTAAATTAAAGAAAGGATTAACCGCTGAGGAAATAGAATTTAAAAAAGCCGACATTTTAATTATGGAGGCAACATACGGTAATCCAAAGTATTTGTTTCCTGATCGGATGGTTGTTATTAATCAATTGTGCGACGAAATTGATGAAATCCTTCATGCGGGCAGCGTTCCTGTGCTCGTTGCGTACTCGTTAGGAAAGGGACAAGAAATTTCAAAAATATTAGGAGATAAAGGTTACACGCTTGTTTTGCATAACACGATATTTGATCTATTACAAACGTATGAAACGAATGGCATATCTTTTTTAAATTATGAAAAATATACATCCGCAACAATGCTTGCTGAAAAAGTTGTTATTGTTCCCCCCTATGTTATTACTTCGAATAAAATAAAAAATATACAAAGGAAAAAAACAATTCTTTTAAGTGGGTGGGCATGCGATACTGACAAAATTAAAGACCCCGTCGATCGGGTATTCCCCTTAAGTGATCATGCAGATTTTAATGAATTGCTTGAATATGTTCGCCAGGTTAATCCTAAACGTATCTATGTGACTCACGGTGACCCACATTTTGTCGATTATCTTTCTCGGATTGGATATGAAGCCTCATTCCTTGGCTCGTGATGTATGTATAGCAACAAATCGCACAACATCAATTAAACACGCATACGCGGAGGAATCTTTTAATTATCTGCTACACAATAACTTAAGTAAAGAAAAACATGTCAAATGCCGATAGGTAATAACGAGATGTCACACGATAGTGTATTCAATCGCTAAATGTCAAAGCGGAGCATTTTATGGTATTTAACTTTTTTTTATTTGGGAAAAAAGATGATTTAGTGCAACGACACTCGTTAAAGAAAGTGCCACTCTTTGCCTCACTCTCAGATGTTGATCTCAATTATATAAGTAAGCGGGTACGGCTGGTTGTATTAAGCAAGGGGGATATTGTGTATCGACAAGGCGATACACCTGAGGCATTTTATATTATTTTATCAGGACGGTGCCGTGTTTTTATTCACACATCGAAAAATGAAGAACGTAATCTCGCCTATTTAGGAAAAGGGGATTATTTTGGCGAGGTTTCGTTATTGACCGAAAAAAGTCACGCGGCAAATGTGGAAGTTAAAAATGACGCGATGATTTTAAAGATAAGCAAAAAAGATTTCTTTTCTCTCATTCATGATATACCTGCATTATCATTGCAAATAAGCCGACGTCTTGGCGTGCGTATAAAAAAGTTATATGAACCAGATTCATTTCAGGCTAATACAAAAATAGTTTCATTGTTGTCGCTTCCCTATAAAGAAATAAAAACAAATTTTGCCTATAATTTTGCAGCTTCTTTAAAAACTGAGACTAAAAAAAAGGTTTTATTAGTCGATTTAAGCCATACCACAAAAGCACATCAGCTGGAATCAAATAAAAAAGCAGATAGTGTTTCTTTAAAAGAATTATCCGAAAAGACTTATAATGAGCTGCAAGGATGCATTGCAGGACATGAAGCCGGTTTTCATCTTATTACCTGTACATCAGAAGAGGATGATGTTGATATAAAAAAGATTGCTACCTTATTGACAGAACTTCTAATTGATTATCATTATTTGCTTGTGAATTTACCCGAAGAACTTACCGAAATTACCTCAACCATTCTTGAACAGTCTGATTCAGTGTACATTCTTTCTGATTTTAAAAGAGAATCGGTAAAAAAATGCCAGATGATAGTAGATACTATGCGTTCGCGGTTTAATTTATCACCTTCAGAAATGCGGATTATCCTCAATGAAATTTATGATGCCAATAGTAAAATATCAATTGCACAAGTTGAACATATAGTGGGGTGGAAGGTTTTTTTTATTTTACCGGGCATTCAGAATCATAAAGAAGAAAACGATCCGATGTATGATGCTATTGTCGAGCAAACGACCGCATATGGAAAAGCGGTGCGCTATCTCGCTCGTGAGCTAGGCGGTGTATTAGTTGGGTTAGTGTTGGGTAGCGGTGCTGCATTTGGTTTAGCGCATATCGGTGTCCTGAAAGTACTGGAGGAAGAAAATATCCCTATTGATATTGTTTCAGGAAGTAGTATCGGTGCCGTATTTGGTGCTTTGTGGGCTGCAGGGTATAATGCTTCGGATCTTGAAAAGATTGCCTTATCATTTCGCCATAAAAGGAATCTCTATCAATTAGTCAATATTTTTGATTTATCGGTCCCTTACTTAGGTTTTTTTAAGGGAAACCAAGTAAAACGATTTTTAAGCAAACTTGTGGGGAAAAAAGAATTTAAAGACTTGCGATTACCGCTGCGTATTGTTGCAACAGATTTAATAACATCAGAAGATGTTGTATTTAAAGAAGGAAAACTTATTGATGCAATACGAGCGAGTATTTCTATTCCTGGTGTTTTCAGACCAATGCGGTTTCAAGAAAGACATTTAATCGATGGCGGTGTTACGAATCCCTTGCCAGTAAATTTATTGACTGAGGAAGGAGCTCATAAAATCATTGCGGTGAATGTCCTTCCCTCAACCGAAAATGTGGTCGAGATGCAAATGGGTTATAGAGAAAAACAAGCGGAATATCAAGAAGCATTAAAGAAAGAGTTTTTTCTTAAAAAAATATTCTATCGTATTACGCAGATGATAGAGAAACGATATACCGGTAATATTTTTAATGCACTTATGAATACAGTTCAATATTTAGAGGCAGCTGTTTCTTCGATGCAACAGTCCGAAGCAGATATTATCATACATCCGTTTGTGTGTGATTCACATTGGGCACAATTTTATTCACCACAAAAATTTATTGATTGTGGCGAAGAAAAGACAAAAGAAGCAATCGATGAAATAAAACGGATCATTGAAGAATGAACTATGCCTGTAACCGTATATCACAATAGCATATTATGAGGAATGTGTTAATACCTTGACGTAGCATTACTTATGTGCTATATTTATTTTCAATAAAAGGAGTAGATACGTATGAAAAAGGCTGTAAAATGGATTTTTTTGACAGGAATCATGTTAATCAGTGTCTCTGTATATGCACAACAGACTGTTGTTGAGAATTCAAATATTGCCATTAACCAAGACGGCACCATCATTACTGATGGACAAAAGCGAGTATTAACGCACGACAATGAACTTGTCAGGCGGGTTAATGAAGAAAATTTACTACTCAAGCAGGTCATTAGAAAGATCGATGCACCGCTCACTGGCGTTGAAGAAGTTATTCGACGTGAAAAGATGAGGATGTTAATAGAGCGGGTGAATCGGAATATTCAAAAAATTGATGAGATTCGAAAAGATCAAGAGCAACAACTCAAAATCCAAAGAGAACAGCAACAAATAATGCAGCAACATGAACAATATAAAAAACTCCCCAAAATGTAACTAATATATTGTTGTTTTCTAATCCCCATTGATTTGAAATCCCATTACAGAGAAAGTAGTTCGCGGGATTTTTTTGTCTATTAACGACTCGTAAAAAGCACTATAATAGTAATCAATAAAGTATGTTATATTTTCTATCATCTCAAAAAAAAATGCAGAATACCATATAATGCAAAAATCGAAGAATATTCCAGAAATGTTTGTTGCACAGGCGGCACGACGGAAAGGGAAAACCGCGCTTAAGGTTAAATACGAAGCGGCATATAGGAATATTCTATGGGATGATCTGCTTAATGTTGTGTGCGATGCATCATTAGGTTTTTCCCAGCTCGGTATTCGTAAAGATGACAAAGTTGCAATTCTATCCGAAAGTAGACCCGAGTGGATTTATACCGATCTTGCTATTCTTTCCCTTGGTGCGATAACGGTTCCTATTTTTCCTACCTATCGTCAACGCGATATCGATTATATTGTCAAGCATAGTGAATCGCGAGCAATTGTTATTTCTAATGTAAAACAATGGGGGAAAATCAAACAGCTTAAGGAGCGGTATCCAGAGTTGTTAATGGTTGTTTCGTTTGAACGGATTGAGGGAAATGAGGGCGTGATACCGTTTGATGACATTATAAAAATGGGAAAAAGTGATAGGTCTAAACACAAGAATGTATTTTTAGGAAAGATTCGACGTATACAAGAAGACGATTTAGCCACTATTATTTATACGTCTGGAACAACAGGCCCTCCCAAAGGAGTTATGCTTACTCACGGAAACTTTTTGTCTAATTGTGAAGCTGCAGCGCGTGCTATTCCTGCGCTCGAGGGGAGTGTAGCGCTTTCAGCATTGCCATTAAGTCATGTTTTTGAACGTCTTGCCGGCTATTATATGTATTTGTATTTAGGTGTCATTATTGCTTTTGCAGAAGGGCTCAATACCTTGTTGGAGAATTTGAAAGAAATAAGGCCTCACATTGCCAATTTTGTTCCACGCATATTTGAGAAGTTTTATCACCGCTTACTCGGGATTGTCTCACGATCGTCGCCTATCAAAAGAAAGCTCTTTTATTGGGCATTAGACGTTGGGAAAAAACGGTATGTCCTACAACTGAAAAAACGCAGACTGCCATTTATTCTGATGTGTGCATATGCTCTATCAAAGCTGCTCGTGTACAATAAAATCCGAAAACAATTTGGAGGAAGGGTAAAGTTCTTTATATCAGGTGGCGCAAAATTGTCACGTGACATTGCACGCTTTTTTTATGCAGCGGATATAAGGATTCTCGAAGGATACGGTCTTACGGAAACATCGCCGGTCATTTCTGTTAATAGGACAAACAATAACAAATTTGGCACTGTTGGCATTCCTCTTGATAATGTAGAAATAAAAATTGCACCTGATGGGGAAATATTGGTTAAAGGGCCCAGTGTAATGAAAGGATATTATAAAGATGAGGAGGCAACGCGTGAAACAATAAAAGATGGTTGGCTCTATACCGGTGATATTGGTGTATTAGATGAACAAGGTTTTCTTAAGATTACAGATAGAAAAAAAGATATTATTGTTACCTCAGGCGGGAAAAATGTAGCGCCACAAAATATAGAAAATATGCTGACCGTTGATCAATTTATAAACCAAGTATTTATTTGCGGCGACGGTGAAAAGTATTTATCAGCGCTGATTGTCCCAGACCTTGATCAGTTAGAGCAATTTGCACGTCAACATCAGATTAGTTACAATTCTCCATCAGAGCTCATAAGCAAAAAAGAGATGTACCGTCTGATGCGGGAACGTATCGAGCGGGTTAATAAGGAATTAACAGATTATGAGAAAATAAAAAAGTTTGCATTACTTTCAGAAGAATTTTCGCAAGACAAAGGAGAGTTGACCCCGACGCTAAAAATAAAAAGAAACGTTATTATGACCCGATATAAAAATACAATTAATAAACTCTATGGTAGATAATCTCGGGGCAGATTGTCAGGAACCAAACGAATCTTTTTTTATCAATCACTTTTCTGAACTTTTTCGACTAAGGCATTAATTTTATGCGCAAGTGATTTATATTTATCATGTTTCCTGAAAGTAATCTTCCTGATTCTAGTACCCTTTAAACATTTATCAATTTCATTTTCAAGACGATACAGTGGACCGACGATGCGGTGAAAAAAGAGGGAAGTCCAGAACAATAACAGCGCGGCAATAAAAAAGAACCCCGCAGTGAGGATAATGTATATTTTACGGCTTAGGAAAAATAATGTTGTATAAACCATTTCATTATTTATTTGCGCGTCAAGAATGATAGACCGAATAAGGGCAAAAAGACAAATGAAGGTAAGGAGAGCAGGTATCATTATAGAAAGAAGAACAAGAAACATCAGTTTGTATTGTAATTTTGGCTGTACGATATATTGGCTTCTAAGCTTTTTTTTCATATCTTTCCTTTCATATTGTGTATTTATATTATAGGCAAATTTTACTCAAGTTTTCTATTGTAGTCAATCGATTTGTGTTAGAACATAAAGAAAAGTGGTTATAGTCATGAAGTGTATTACGACCGTTCTTATTGTATCGATCGTATTAATATCTGTATCATATGCCGCGTTTGATGGCGATAGTACTGATAGCGATGCTATTGTAAACTATATTAAGGGCAATATAAACACGTATTATATTGATTTAAGTTCGTTGTCAGGTTCGTCAAAACAACATGAAGTAATAATGCTCAGGAAAGAACTCGAACGGCTTGTCTTGAGAATAGATGCTGGTGACATTAAAAATGAAACATTGCGTAAGAAAATTATCGCTTTGCGACGAGCAGCTTTAAAGAACAGGAACCGACAAGAATTTATTATTGCCAATTTTGATCGGAAAGGTAAAAATCGGTTAGGGGGCACTATGGGGGCTAACTTTGCAGGTGATTGTTATCATATATCTCCATGGCTTGACTATACATTCGAAAATATGGAAAAACGAGTTGGGAAAAAGATTCTTTCATTAACATACGATATAGCAGAAGGCGAAGTCGAGTTTTATAATAACGTTACCATTCATTATCCTTTTAAAAAGCATAATGCGCTATCATTTAAAATCAGGAGTGATTCTTCTACCATTATGGTACGATTACACGATGAACAAAATGCTCATTTTGAATATTTAGTGTATGGATTAACAAAGCAATGGCAGAAAGTGACAGTCCCGTTTAAAAAGTTGAGCAATTATGAATCGCTTAAAACAACATCGATCAAATCGATAAGTCTTGTATTGAACGGTGAAATCACCGACCAACCTTCTGGTAGATTTCACCTTGATGATCTAGTATTAACAACGATTACACACGATAGGCAAACGAGTACGCCAAAAGGTGTTATTGCGTATACAGTGGAGGGAGCCGTTCCTTTGGGGACTAATAAAAGCTTATCGCGGTCGTCTCAGTGAACCAGTGTATAAAAAAAAAGTCACGAGGTCTTTATAATAAGGAGTGTTTTAATGAAAAAACCATGGAGAAGTAGAAAAGTCTTATTATTGATAAGCATACTTATTGGATTCTATTTTATTGTATATGCACAGAACGATCAATGGTATGCAAGTGATACGGGCCCTGCAGATTTAGCTGAGAAAATGCCACTGAGTACCCACGCAATGACAGCGCAGCTCAAACCAAATCCGGGTGAGTTAGTGGTTATTGATTCAGAAGGATTCATACGTAAGTCTATGCACGCCAATTCTCATCTCGTGGTAGGTATTGTATCGACAAAACCGGCCCACACGTTAAGAAGCATGATTAAGGAAAGTGTGCCGGTTGCCTTAAGTGGATTAGTGCCGTGTAAAATAATCAGCGAAAATGGGTTGATTAAACCGGGAGATCTTATTGTATCATCCTCAAAACCAGGGTATGCCATGAAAGCACCAGCGCAGATTTTGCCGGGAACGGTCGTCGGTAAAGCCATAGGCACGCAGGAAAACGATGAGGATGTTGTTTTAGTGCTTGTTATGATGCGATAGCTATTTGGCATAGAATGCATATTTTCTTAATTTATTTTGTGTTCTCAGAAAGAAATGCTAAAATAACATTGTAGCTAAATAAAGAGAAAATTAATAAGGGCCGATGGCTCAGCTGGGAGAGCGCTACATTCGCATTGTAGAGGTCGGGGGTTCGACTCCCCTTCGGTCCAACAAAGATATAACGATTGTTTTTAATGTATAAAGAGGAAGGTATGATATGAAAAGAAAAGTGATAATAATAGTTTGTATAGGTATATTTACAACAGGTCTTTTTGCCTTTGCGCAGAAAGATGTATTGTGGAGCTATAGAGAGGGGAAAAAGGATAGTCTTGATATTACGCTCGCTCATTATAACCGAGGTTTATATCTTGAGACAACAGATGAAAAAAAACTGGCAGCGGAGCATTATAAACAGGCACTTTTAATAACGCCAAATTTCCCCGAGGCACGTAATAATCTCGGGGCGGTTTTATATGATTTGAAACGGTTTGACGATGCGATCGTTGAATTGCGTCAAGCTATTCAATTAAGACCCGGTTTTGTAGCTGCTCATTATAACCTTGCCACTGCCTATTTTGCGTTAAATAGATTTTCTGACGCCGCTGAAGCATACCACGAAGCCATTGAATTATTACCCGATTTTATTGATGCGTATTACTTTCTTGCTCAATGCTATAACCAAATGGGTGAGTTTAATCAGGCAGTAAAAATACTTGAAAGGGTTATTGAGCTGCAGCGAGATCATATCTATGCTCATTACGGTTTAGCGAATAATTTATTTGCATCAAAAAAGATGAAACGAGCTCTGTATCATTATGAGCGCGTATTAGAAATTGACCCGACGTTCCCTGAAGCAGATGAAATTCATAATATGATTGCTGAAATAGAAGCATTGCAGCTTAAATGAGATATTTTCCATTTAACATATGTTGCCCTCGTTATCGAGCGATAAAAGGTGTGGTGTATGAATATAGTTATACAACGAGTTTCACATGCGCAGGTTAGGTGTGGTAAGGCAACTCATTCTGAAATAGACAAAGGACTTGTTTTGTTAGTCGGCTTTGGTCATGAAGATGACGAATCTCTCGTATCGCGCATGGTAAAAAAGATTATTACCCTGCGTATATTTGACGATGAAAAGGGTAAAATGAATGTTTCTGTATTAGATGTTGCAGGAGAAATTTTATTAATTCCAAATTTTACGTTAGTTGCTGATATTAGTAAAGGAAACCGTCCCAGTTTTGACAGTTCACTCGCACCGAAGAAAGCTGGCGCTTTGTTTGAACAATTTATAACCTGTTTGAAAGCGAGTAACGTAAAGGTGCAATCAGGTATTTTTGGTGCTCATATGGCTATTGACATTTGTAATGATGGCCCGGTTACGTTTGTGCTTGACAGTAAAGGTTGAAGTTTTAAAAAAGGGAGGGGAAAGACATGCTTAACAAAAAGGCGGTGATGATCATTGCACCGATTGAATTTCGTGATGAAGAATTGTTTGAAACAAGAGAAGTATTAGAAGCTGCCGGAGTGGCAGTCACGATTGCCTCTACCATAACCTCAGAATGTATTGGGATGTTAAAAGGTAGTGTTAAACCAGATATGCTCATAATGGATGTACGAGTTAATGATTTTGATGCTTTTATTTTAGTTGGTGGAATCGGATCCTCGTGTTATTGGAACGATAGCATTATGCATAAAATAATTATTGATGCTGTTGCGCTTAATAAAGTTGTGGGTGCCATTTGTATTGCTCCGGTTACATTAGCGTATGCAGGTGTTCTTGAAGGCAAACGAGTAACGTGCTGGAAATCTGAGCAAGGCAAGATTGTTTCCAAAGGTGCAATATATACCGGCGCGCGGGTTACGTATGATGGCAATATTATTACAGCCGATGGCCCAACAAGTGCTACTCAATTCGGCCGATCACTGGTAAAAGCGTTTGAAATAATGTAATTTTTTTAGCAATGATAGATGAGATTAAAATAAAATCGACCCAAAAAGAAGAATATATTGACATAACGTCACGTATTGCCAGCGCGATGCAGCGTCAAAAACGAGTAAATGGATTACTTCACCTATTTGTTCCGCATACTACGGCTGCAATTACAATAAATGAAAATGCTGATCCCGATGTTATGCGTGATATTGGTAAAGGACTTGCAGAAATAGTTCCGACGAGCGGCTTTCGACATAGTGAAGGGAACTCACCCGCACATATCAAATCATCGCTGATTGGTGCTTCCCTTACCGTGAATATCGAAAATAAAGAATTGTGTTTAGGAACATGGCAGGGTGTTTATTTTTGTGAATTTGACGGACCGCGCGAAAGAAAAGTATGGATTACATTTCACGCATAGCGGTATTGTAAAAAAAGTAACGTGTACGAAAGGAGCTTGAATGCAAGCAATCACATTTTACGGCATTGAAATAAACGCATGGCTGTATGCACCGGTTGTTTATTTTTTATGGGTCAGTATTTTTTTAATTATAAAAAAAATCGTATTTAGTAAAATCGAAAAAATTGCTCAGAAGACGACATTTCAAATCGATGACATACTTTTAGGTGCTCTCAATTTTCCACTCGTTCTTTTTGCATTTATTAGTGGAGCATTTATACTTGATTGGCTAACACCGATTGATAAGGGCGGAGAGTTAACGAAATTATTCTTTATTGCCTTAAAGACAACAGCAGTTGTTGCAGTCGTGTTCTTTATTGACGCATTATTTCGGAATCTCATCCGTGTATATGGAAATAAAATTGATATTTTGAAATCGGGCAGAGGAATAGCCCAGGGAATCATTCGCGTTGTTGTTATAGGGCTTGGCATTTTAATTTTGCTAGATAGCTTTGGTATATCGATAACACCGATTATTGCTTCTTTGGGCATTGGCTCTTTGGCAGTTGCACTCGCATTACAACCAACACTTGAAAATTTTTTCGCGGGCATTCAAATTATGATAGATAAACCAATTATGGTTGGACACTTTATCAAACTTGATTCGGGCGAGGAGGGATATGTCGAACGGATAGGATGGCGGTCAACATGGGTGCGTTTTTTAGCAAACAATGTGGTTGTCATTCCTAATAATCAATTGGTGTCATCAAAAATTCTTAATTATTATTATCCAGAAAAAGAACTCGCCGTTCTTGTTCAGGTCGGCGTACATTATAGTAGCGATCTTGAAAAAGTTGAGCAGATAACAATTGATGTTGCTGAAAAAGTTTTAAAGAGCGTTCAGGGAGGTGTCGCAACCTTTAAACCATTTATTCGTTATCACACGTTTAATAGCTCAAGCATTGATTTCACGGTTATCTTACGTGCTCAAGAATTTGTAGATAATTATCTTATTAAACATGAATTTATTAAAGCGTTACAGAAACGTTATAATAAAGAGGGGATTGTAATTCCATTTCCAATTCGTGCCATTAATTATGATCAAGAAAAAGCAGTAAAATAAAAGATGGGTATGTGAGGATAATCGTATGACTATGTATAACAATCCAATAATTATCCTATAAGGAAGGAAGAATATGAAGAAGCTAGTATTATTGCGACATGGTGAAAGTACCTGGAATAAGGAAAATAAGTTTACTGGCTGGACCGATGTTGACCTTTCTGATAAGGGAGTGCAAGAGGCAAGTAAAGCGGGGGAAGTTTTAAAACGAGAGGGATATATCTTTGATATTGCCTACACCTCGGTTTTGAAAAGAGCAATACGTACATTATGGCTCACGTTAGATATTATGGACCTTATGTGGATTCCCGTATATCGTTCCTGGAGATTAAATGAACGCCATTATGGGGCATTGCAGGGGCTTAATAAGTCTGAGACAGCTGCAAAATATGGCGATAAGCAAGTACTGATATGGCGTCGTAGTTATGATGTGCCGCCAACAGCACTTGAGACGAGTGATGAACGTTATCCCGGTAATGACCCGCGGTATAGCGCGCTCGATAAAAAAGATATTCCTCGTACTGAATGTTTGAAGGATACGGTCAGGCGATTTTTACCCTATTGGCATGAAGTCATTAGCCCTACGATTAAAGAGGGGAAACGTGTTATTATTGCTGCCCATGGAAATAGCTTGCGAGCATTGGTTAAGTATCTTGATAATATTTCTGATGAAGAGATTGTAACATTGAATATTCCGACGGGAATTCCTCTTATCTATGAGCTTGACGATGATTTAAAACCCCTTAAACATTATTACCTTGGTGACCCAGAAGAAGTAAAAAAAGCTATGGAATCGGTTGCGAAGCAGGGAAAAGCGAAGAAATAAACATGGTTGTTGTTTCATAGCTATGAAGTATTATAATAAATGCCAGGCTTGAGTATAGAGGTGCATGATACTAAAGCGTGGCATTTGTTGTACTTGCATTGTAGTATGCGATAATATGATTCAAAATACGCAATTATAAAAAAAAGAAAAAACTTAATAGAATGATAATAAGCTTATTAC
>JAHJGZ010000043.1 GCA_018823795.1 Candidatus Omnitrophota bacterium | reverse complement strand
TGCAGTAAGAGTAGACGATGACCTTTCAATAACCGGCGAACTTTCAGTAACAGATGAAATCACAGTTTATGGTACCGGAATATCCCGGTTTAGCCAAGGCCGTGTATATATAGGGGACACTGATCCTTCAAGCTTTGCGGCACAGAGCGGAGATTTATATGTAGAGAACGATGTAGAAATTGGCGGCGATCTTTCTCTTGGCGGTGATGTTACGATTGTAGGAGCAATCTTTTCGGATGATTATATACGAATTATGGACACCCTTACTGTTGGGGACGATTTAGACGTGAGGGGCCGCATATTTGATGGTGCAGGAATTGAAGTAGATATATTAGATGACCTGTCGGTGTCGAATGATCTTACTGTTGCGGGTATGTATATTGGTGGTACGGCAGATGACGGCTTTCTGCGATTTCGCAATGATACCGAACAACTTTTTTGGGATGAATCGGACAATGAATTTGAGCTAACTGATGATGTTTATCTTGGGGGAGTCTTAACGGCAACAGATGGTGCGGTGATCGGCAGTGATACCGGTGATGTTTTTATCGTGCGGTCAAGGGGATTAAATATAGAAGAGGACGGAGCATTAAGTGATGTAGATAGTGAGGTAGAAGTGCGTGATGATTTATCAGTATCAGGGAGCCTGACCGTCTCAAAGACGCTGAGGATTGGTAATGCCGCAGGGGCAGTGCGGTTCAATGCAATAGATGATGATAATCAGGTTAATGCAACGACTAGTTTAATGAATGCAGCGAATGATTTATATGTCGAAGGGGACATAGAAATCGGCGGCAACCTTTCACTTGGCGGCGATGTAACGATTATCGGCGTCATCTTCTCAGATGATTATACCCGGATTATGGATGCCCTTACTGCAAGTGATGATCTTGATGTTCGTGGCCAGATTTATGACGGCGCAGGCTCAACGATTGATATCGTTGATGACGTATCAATATCAGGGGATCTTTCAGTGTGGGGATCGGATATCTATGTAGGAGGAGCCGGAGGAGATGATGATACTCTTTGGTTTAGTGGTGGGCAACGAAGATTATACTGGGATGATACACAAAGTGAATTTCAGTTTACGAATAATCTAAATATCAGCGGAAGTCTTACCGTATCTGATGGAGCTGTTATCGGGGATGCAACAACCGACATATTTGCTCTCACCTCAAGCGGTCTCAATGTAATTCAAAACGGAATCTTGTATGATAACGATAGTGTTCTCAAAGTACAAGATGACCTTTCAGTATCAGGAGATCTTACCATATTAGGGAGCACCCGTTTCGGTAATGAAACGTACGATAGTTTTATTCTTATATCATCGGGATTAAATATAGCAGAAAATGGAACGATGAGCGATACCGACGGTATGGTGCGGATCTATGATGATCTTTCAATAACAGGTGAACTTTCCGTTGGAGAAGGGATTATCGTAGCGGGTACCGATATATCCCGATTTGGCCAAAGCCGTGTATATATAGGAAGCACTGATCCATCGAACATTGCCCAACAAAGTGGTGATTTATATGTTGAACAGGATATGGAGATATTACGGAATCTTTCTGTTGGAGGCGACATGACTTTTGGGGGTACGTTGACAGTTTTAGGAAGTATTTTTGCTCAAAATTTAACAGGGACAATAGCAGATACTTTTACTATCGATTCTACGGATCTATCCGATACTCCCACTTTAGCATTTAGAGACAGTGACGGCGATGAAACATTCCGATGGAACGATCTTGCTCTTAATAGTTTCGAACTTTCAGATGACCTGTCGGTAGGCGGCAGTTTGACGGTTGAGAAAGAGCTGATCGTTAATGGAAGCGATATATCACGATTTAACCAGGGCCGTGTATATATTGGAAGCAGCAACCCCTCAATTCTCGCGCAGGATAGTGGTGATTTATATGTAGCAGGAGACGTTGAAATTGGTGGCGACCTTTCTTTAGCAAAAGATACGACCATTGCAGGGGTCATTTTCTCGGATGACTATACCCGAGTCATGGGCCCCTTAACAGCAAGTCAAGATCTTGATGTGCGCGGTAAGATTTATGACGGAGCAGGGCCAATAATTGATATCGTTGATGACGTATCCATATCAGGCGACCTGAGTGTTTGGGGACAAGATATTTATGTGAGCGGGACGAACGATGATGGTACTCTGCGATTTCGCAATAATGCCGAGCAACTTTTCTGGGATGAATCGGACAATGAATTTGAACTAACGGATGATGTTTATCTTGGCGGAGTTTTAACAGCAACAGATGGTGCGATGATCGGCAGTGATACAGGCGATGTTTTTATCGTCAGATCGAGTGGATTAAATTTAGAAGAAGACGGGGCATTAAGCGATGCAGGAAGTGCAGTAGAAGTACGTGATGATTTATCAGTATCGGGAGGCCTTACCGTATCAAAAACGTTCAGAATCGGTAATGTTGAAGGGGCAGTACGATTCAATGCAATAGATGATGATAATCAGGTTAATGCAACGACCAGTTTAATGGATGCACCGAATGATTTATATGTCGAAGGAGATGTAGAAATTGGTGGAGATCTTTCTATAGGAAAAGACACCACCATAGCAGGTGTTATTTTCTCGGATGATTACACGAGAATAATGGATCCCCTCACGGTAAGCGATGATCTTGATGTGCGAGGCCGGATTTACGATAGTACAGGAATAGACATTGATATATTAGACAATCTTTCGATCTCAGGACATACCACCGTTGATGGTATTTTATATATAGCAGATAACACTACAGCGAATAATAGTGACGGTCGCATGAATATAGGTCGCAACGCGAGTGGATGGGAGTTCTTGTCGTGGAGTGATAGTACCGATCGGTTTTTAATAAGCAATGATTTAGAATTAGAAGAAAGTACGGTTAGTCGATTATATTTTAATGATGGCAGTGGCGAAGGCCAGATACATTATGACGCTGAAGATTACGGATTTCATATAAACAATGACCTTTCCATCAGCGGTGATTTAACGGTGATGGATGGTTATATTTCATCGGTGGTGGATATAGATATCAATCCGGTGATTGGCAGCGCACGCAATCTTACTTTAGGAGCATCCGGTGAGAGTGATACGGTATGGCTTTATGGAAATACGACTGTATCGGGATATTTAACGGTGAGTGGTGATGTAACGATAAGTGGTATATTGTCAGGCTCATCACCGGTTATCGGAACAAAAGCCGATATCTTTACAATAGATATCGATGATACCACCGTAACACCGACATTAGCGTTTGAAGACGGCAGTGTTGATGAAACATTGAGATGGAATGATACGATAGAGAGTTTTGAATTAAGCGATGACCTATCGATGGCGGGGGAGCTTACGATCGGCGGCAATCGTATTGTGTTTGAAAATGGCGAAACAATCGATAATCTCGATGATAATATGATTTATCTCAGCAATAATGTAAGCATTGACGGATCGGTAACCATAGGAGGTGATTTAACGGTATACGGCAGTGGGATCACCGTGATACCAAATGGCCGTGTCGTAATCGGCGATGAGGCGGGCAATGTTGAAGCTTCACAATCGGGGGATTTATATATAGAGAATGATTTGACTGTTGACGGTATTTTATACGCGGCGACGCTCAGCGGAATTCTTATTGCTAATTCGACGATAACAGAATCTTTTATCATTGACAAAAACTCGTTCATTGAAACCATTGATGTCACCTTATATTTTTCGGATGACACCGATGATAATGCACATTATTTACAATGGAAAGATGATGCTGATGAGTTTATCTTTTCAGATGATATGACCATAAGCGGTGGGTTATCTGTTTTTAATGAATTGCGGGTAGAAGGAGCGGACGCATCACGCTTTTCGCAAGGCTCAGTTATTATCGGGAGCGATAACCCTTCTCCGTTTGCAAGCGGGAGTAATGATTTATATGTGCAGGGGGACGTTGAAATTGGCGGTGATCTTTCGATCGGGAAAGATACCACCATCGCAGGAGTAATTTTTTCTGATGATTACACAAGGATTATGAGTAGTCTTACGGCAAGCCAGGATCTCGATGTACGTGGCCGTATCTATGACGGCGCCGGAGAAATAATTGATGTAACAGATGACTTATCCATCTCGGGTGACATGACTATTTGGGGAGCAGGTGCAACGGGAATTCAAAATGGACGATTGTATGTTGGTTCAGGAACTCCCACAGACGTTGCTGATGATAGTGGTGATGTATATGTCAGTGAGGATATCGAAGCAGGAGGAGATGTATCACTTGGTGGTGACCTTACGGTATTAGGAAGCACGAGGCTGGACGATGGTACCAGTGATAGTTTTATTCTTGTATCATCAGGATTAAATATAGCAGCAAACGGAACGATCGCCGATACCGACAGTATGGTACGGATATATGATGATCTTTCGATAACCGGCGAACTTTCGATTGCTGAAGACGTAACCGTGCAGGGTACCGGAATATCCCGGTTTAGCCGTGGCCGTGTGTATATAGGAAGCACTAATCCATCGAACTTTGCCCAGCAGAATGGTGATTTATATGTAGAGCAGGATGTGGAAATACTGAAAAACCTCTCTGTCGGAGGAAACGCGACATTTAGCGGAATGCTATCGGTCGGAGGGGACATTTATGCGGGGAGTGTGTTAGGAACAAGAGCAGATACCTTTACCATTGACACCGATGATACTACAAATACTCCTACTTTAGCATTTAGAGATAGCGATGGTGATGAAACTTTCCGTTGGAATGACCTTGCCCTTAATAGTTTTGAGCTTTCAGACGATCTGTCTTTGGGGGGAAGTTTAACGACCGAGAAAGAAGTTATTATTAATGGAAGCGGCATCTCACGGTTTAGCAGCGGGAGAGTCTACATCGGAAGCACTAATCCATCAACTTTCGCTCAAGATAGCGGTGATTTATATGTGGCGGGAGATATAGAGATAGGCGGGGATCTTTCTTTAGGGAAAGATACGACAATTGCAGGTGTCATCTTTTCAGATGATTATACAAGAATTATGGGCCCACTTATCGCAAGTCAAGATCTTGATGTGCGCGGTCGCATTTATGATGGTACCGGCGCTGCCGTTGATATAGTAGATGACGTATCAGTCTCTGGTGACCTGAGGGTGTTGGGACAGGATATTTATGTCGGCGGGACGAACGATGATGGTACTCTACGATTTCGCAATGACACCGAACAACTTTTTTGGGATGAATCTGAGCATGAATTTGAACTAACCGATGATACTTATTTAGCAGGAGTATTAACGACAACAGATGGTGCCGTGATCGGTAATGATACGGGTGATGTTTTTATCGTAACCTCAAGCGGATTAAATATAGAAGAGGACGGAGGATTAAGCGATGTAGACAGTGCAGTAGAGATTCGTGATAGTTTGTCTGCATCAGGAAGTTTAACGGTCTCTGGCACCGTACGCCTTGGATATGCGGAAGGGGCAGTAGAATTTAATGCCATTGATGATGACAATCAGATCAATGCAACAACCAGCTTAATGAATGCCTCGAATGATTTATATGTTGAAGGGGACGTAGAAATAGGTGGGGATCTTTCCATAGGCAAAGACACCACTATCGCAGGAGTAATTTTTTCTGATGATTACACGAAAATAATGGATTCCTTGACAGCAGGCGATGATCTTGATGTGCGCGGCCGGATGTATGACGGAGCAGGAATCGACATTGATATATTAGACAATCTTTCAATTTCAGGACATACAACGATTAATGGAATTTTATATGTTGCGGATAATACAGTAGGAAGCGATAGCGATGGACTATTAAATATAGGACGAAACAGTAACGAATGGGAATACGTGATGTGGGATGATAGTGCCGATCGATTTTTGGGGAGTGATGATTTAGAATTAGTGACAAGTACGGTCAGCCGATTATATTTTGATGATGGCAGTGGCGAAGGGCAGATACATTTCGATGTGGAGGATTATGGATTTCACGCAAATAATAATCTTTCAATTAGCGGTGATTTAACGGTGATGGGAGGTTATGTTTCATCGGAGACGGATATAAACATCAATCCAGTGATTGGAAGCGCAAGCAATCTTACTTTAGGGGTAGCCGACGAAAGTGATACGGTATGGCTTTATGGGAATACGACCATATCGGGATATCTGACGGTGGGTGGTGACATAACAATAAGTGACGTATTGTTTGGTTCATCACCGGTTACTGGGACAAAAGCCGACATCTTTACAATAGATAGTGATGATACGACAACAACACCGACCTTAGCGTTTGAAGATGGCAGCGTCGATGAGACCTTACGATGGAATGATACGATCGAAAGTTTCGAATTAAGTGATGACTTGTCAACAGCGGGAGAGCTTACGATTGGGGGTAACCGGCTTGCATTTGAAAATGGTGAAACGATAAATACTTTAGATGATAATATGATTTATCTCAGTAATAATGTGAGCATTGACGGAGCGGTAACCATAGGAGGTGATTTAACAGTATACGGCAGTGGAATCTCCGTGATACCAAATGGTCGCGTTGTCATAGGTGATGCGAGCGGAAACACACTTGCTTCACAATCGGGAGATCTATATGTAGAAAATGATGTAACCGTTAATGGCAATTTAGAGGTTTTAACTTTAAGTAATGTTACTTCTCTTGCTTCCACCATAAGTGAATTTTTTATACTTGATCGCTATTCTGCCGTTGAAGACATGGATGTCATCTTATATCTTTCAGATGATACCGATGACGCGGCACATTATTTAGCATGGGATGATGGAAATGACGAGTTCCAGTTTTCAGGTGATTCTATTGTAGGAATATCCGAAGATGTAACCATCAGTGGTGATGTAACCGTGATGAATGAAATACGGGTAGAAGGTGCCGGTGCATCACGATTTTCGCGAGGATCAGTTATTATTGGCGATGACGCCCCTTCGATCCTTGCAAATGGCAGTAATGATTTATATGTAAAAGAAGATATTGAAATTGGTAGTGATCTTTCAGTAGGTGGCGATACCACCATTGTAGGGCGGATGTCCGTTGCGGGAGAACTTTCCGTGGATGGAACGGGCGTATCCCGTTTTAGTCAAGGGAGAGTATATATTGGCAGTAGCAATCCTTCATTATTTGCTACGGATAGTGGAGATTTTTATGTGGAAGGGGATGTCGAAATCGGTGGCAATCTTTCGATCGGGAAAAATACCACAATCGCAGGAGTAATATTTTCCGATGACTATACACAGGTTATGGATAATCTAACTGTGGGTGAAGATTTAGATGTGCGCGGGCGAATCTATGATGGAGCAGGAGCTGCGGTAGACGTACTCGATGATTTATCAGTATCAGGGGATCTCACCGTGCTAGGCAGTACGAGACTAGGAGATAGCTCAAGTGATAGTTTTATTCTTGTATCATCGGGACTTAATGTAGCAGAAAATGGAACGATAGCGGATACAGACAGTGCGATAAGAATTGATAATGATCTTTCAATAACCGGCGAACTTTCTATTGGCGAGGAAATTACCATAGAGGGTGACGGTATATCCCGGTTTAGACGCGGCCGGGTATATATAGGAAGCAACAGTCCTTCATCGCTTGCACAACAGAGCGGAGATTTATATATAGAAAGAGATGTTGAGATAGGAGGAGACCTTTCCATAGGGAAAGACACAACAATAGCAGGTGTCATTTTTTCTGATGATTATACAGAAATAGTTGGGCGACTTACCGCAAGTGATGATATTGATGTAAGAGGACGCATTTATGATGGCACAGGGATAGCGGTAGATATATTAGACGATTTATCAGTTTCGAATGACCTCACTGTTTGGGGGCGGGATATTTATATAGGAGGTGCTGCAGCTGATGGTTTTATACGATTCCGTAATAACGCCGAACAGTTCTTTTGGGATGAATCTGATAGTGAATTTGAAATTTCAGATGATGTATATCTAGCAGGAGCATTAACAGCAACGGATGATACTATAATAGGCAGTGATGCAGGCGATGTTTTTATCGTCAGATCGAGTGGATTAAATATAGAAGAGGACGGAGCATTAAGCGATGCAGGGAGTGCGGTAGAAGTACGTGATGATTTATCGGTATCAGGGAGTCTGACCGTTTCCAAGACACTCAGGATTGGTAATGCCGAAGGGGCGGTACGATTTAATGCCATAGATGATGATAACCAGATTAATGCAACGACCAGTTTAATGAATGCATCTAATGATTTATATGTTGAAGGGGATGTAGAAATCGGTGGCAATCTTTCGATCGGGAAAAATACAACAATCGCAGGAGTAATATTTTCCGATGACTATACACAGGTTATGGATAATCTAACTGTGGGTGAAGATTTAGATGTGCGCGGGCGAATCTATGATGGTGGGGAAATAGCAGTAGATATATTGGATGATTTATCAGTGTCTGGTGACCTGAGAGTGTGGGGTGAAGATATCTATGTAGGCGGAGCCAGCGATGATGGTGCTGTACGATTTCGAGATAAGACAGAACAACTTTTATGGAATGAATCTGACACCGCATTCGAACTAACTGATGATGTATCTATAAATGGAGTATTAACGACGGCCGGAGGAGCAGTGATTGGCGAGGATACAGGAGCTCGTTTTATTCTTGCATCAAGTGGGTTAAACGTAGCAGAGAGCGGAACAATTTCAGCCGCAGGTGTTACGGTTGAGATTTGGGATGATCTTTCAATTGGTGAAAATCTAACTATTACGGGTGGCAATATATTTGGTGTCGGGATAGTGCAACTTAATCTTGGTGAAGCGGATTTAGGAGTGACACAACTTACGGGAGATTTTACGGTCAGCAATGATGTGACTATTGGTGGTGATTTGTCGATAGGTGCAGATTTGATCGCCGCGTATGTGGAGGTGATAGGCGATACGATGACCGGAGCCTTAAACATTAATACACCCGGTGCAACGGCGCTTGATGTTGATGGCGACATTATATATACCGGCACGTTAAGAAACCAATCACCGGTTAAAGTGGCAGACGGTCTTGATATAACGAATTTTGGGGGAATCAAAGGGGGGCAAATATTATTAAAAGATGTCATTGTCGCATTTGCGCGAGACATGTTTGTACATATGGCAGGAACATTGCGGATACTCTATGTTCCTGAAATCAAATTTTTACGTTTTACAGAGAAACGGCCTATTATCCATGAGCGAAGAGTACAGGTAACGATTGATCTTGCTTCTGGGGGATGTGAATTACCGCTTGCAGAGAATGAGCATATCGTACGAATAGTAAATATTATCTGTCCGGATTGGGAAGAATATTTTGTCGAAAATATCGGATTGGATCGAACAATTATGAAACAAGGCGAATATCGTATACAAGGTCAGCGCACGATTGCTTTCTGGAAAGGGGATGAAACAGGAGCGACAACGGTCACGGTACAATATGTATGTCGAGAGGATATTGATGAACCACATATTGTCGAATTTACACTTGAAGAACGCGAAATGAAAATAGAAGCAGGGTGGCAGATTGTGTATGTACGGGAAGAGCCACTTGATATAATATCGGGACACGATACCGCAGCAATGAGTACCAAGACAACATTAACCCTTGGTGTCGTTCCTATCAATGAATTTGAATATACTGCAGATAGTATCGTTGTTGGTGTTGTGACCGAAGAAGGTAATGTGAATCAATATTTTTAAGCCTGAGGAAAAATAAAATCATGGAAGGAAAATCGCATTTATGAGTTTCGAACTAAGCCGTAAATTAGTAATGTCTTTAAAAAGTTTTGGAAGGGTAAAAACGAGTGATTTAGTGACTTTTACACGAGAATTTGCAACCCTCAACAATGCAGGGCTTTCGTTAATTAAATCACTTACCTCACTGCGCGATCAAATGCCGGACGGGAAGTTTCGTAATATATTGTCTCAAGTGATTGAAGGAATAGAACGTGGCGATTCTTTTTCAGAAAGCCTTTCTCATTTTCCGAAAGTGTTCTCTCGTCTTTATGTTAATATGATTCGTTCAGGAGAGGTGAGCGGCAGTCTTGATGAGATAGAAAAACGCTTGGCAACCCTTCTTGAAAAACAACAACGTTTAAAAAAACGTTTACATGCTGCATTGATATATCCCGCTTTTGTTTTAGGTATGGCCTTGCTTATTTTAAGTTTATTAATGATTTTTGTTATTCCTACCTTTACAAAAATGTTTGCGGATATGGACAGTGAACTTCCTGGTGCAACCCGATTCCTTATAGCAATAAGCAATGTTTTTATCCATTATTGGTATGCACTTATAGCGGGCGTTGTGATCGGCATTGTAGGGGTCAGATTCTTACTCAAATTTCCTCGAATTAGGTTTTATGTTGATAAAGTGATATTGCGTATTCCTTTATTAGGGAAACTTGTCAGTCGTGTTATGATATCGCGCTTCACTCGTACCTTAGGAACGTTACTGAATAGCGGCGTACCTATTTTAAGTGCCCTCGCTATTGTCAAGGAGACCACGACCAATCTTGTCTATGCACAATGCGTTCCGCGGATTAGTGAAAGCGTAAAAGAAGGAGAAAGCCTTGCGCGCATGATGGAAGAAACGAAAATTTTCCCGATGCTGGTAATAAAAATGGTAGGAGTTGGTGAAGAAACAGGACAACTTTCTGATATGTTGGTTAAGGTTGCAGACACATATGAAGAAGATGTTGATGTTTTAGTTGCATCTCTTTCTTCTCTTATGGAACCGTTTCTTATTGTGATTATGGGGCTCATAGTCGGTTTTATCGTGATATCGATGTTTTTACCATTATTTAATATTGCAGAATTATTGTAATAAGAAAAAAGAATAAATAAAAAAATATGAATCGTAAAATAAACGCATTTACTCTCATTGAGTTACTCATTTCTATGGTAATCCTTATCGTTGGGTTGGTGGGCATATTATTAGTTATTCCTTTAGGACAACGCGCATATAATCGTTCTAATCTTACAACGCGTGCTACAATTTTTGCATCTGAGATAATGGAGGAATTAAAAGCAAAAGAATATGACGAATTAACAAGTCAAAATGAATGGACCGGCACCAATGATATTTTTTCCTGGACTGCAGTCGTAAGCGATGTGGATGAGAATGATTTTCAAGAAGCAACAACTATTCCGGAAGAAAAGTTAGTAAAAATGGTATTGGAGATTTCGTATAAAGCACAGGGCAAAGACAGAAAAGAAACATTTACCACCTTTTATAGTGAATTGTGATGATACAAAAAAAGAAAAACGGGGATTTGCCCCGTTAGAGTGTGAGCAAACAAAGGTTTTATATGTGCAAGATTATTACTAGTGAGTCAACGACGTCATTTATTAAACCCGTTAAGAAGCGTTCTCTAACGGGTTTTACCATTGTAGAACTTATAATCGTATTGTCCATTCTCGTTATTCTTACGTCAATGACTGCGGTCATCTTTCGTGCAACACAGAAAAGTTTTACTGATGCGCGGGCGTTTCAGCACGTTATTAATTTAGCGCGACAGGCTGTGCTGCGAATGCATGATGAAATTAAAGCGACCTTTATTGATTTTTCACAGCTGGCAAATTTTGTTGGTATTGATGAAACAGGTCCACAGATAAAAGGCAATTCTCAGTCTGATGAAATTTTTTTTATTTGGCCTGAAGGAGGTTTATCATCAGGGACTATTTGTGAAGTTGGCTATTGGCAGCGAGAGGATGGAAATTTAATGAGGCATTATGACAATCCACCGGATTTTAACTTTTCCACAGTTGATAGCGACGACGAACTCGGTATCGTTGTTTCTCAGTTAGATTTTAAGTACTTTGATGGAGAAAATTATGTTGATTTATGGGATTCACGAATAGGGGGAGCGGAGGAAGGCAGATTTCCCAAGGCAATAAAATTTAGCTTTCAAGTAAGCGACGAAGACAGTCTTGTAACAAAGAAATTCGAATCGCTTGTACGTATTGCCTCAAGTGGGAGGTAAGGGAATCGTATTCAGTAAAGAGTCACGCATCATTCGTAAAACGGAGCAATCGTTTGCAAAATATAAAACAAAACAACCATGGCATTGCAATTATTTTAGTGATTTCTATCTTGGCAGTTCTCGCTAGTCTTGGCGCTGCTTTTTTGATTTCAGCACGTCTTGAAGCAGTAAAAACGGTGAATTTCAAAGAAGGGATGAAGGGCACCTATGTTGCTGAAGCCGGACTTGCGCATGCGAAAGGACTTCTTAAGCAAGATAAGCAAGCGACAACACTTGATACCAATAATGAAAGTTGGCGTACGACATTCTTGGGTAGTGATGTGGATAATGATGATGATGGAATCCCGGAGGCAAAATGGATTAATGTTGTTGATGAAGGAGGGGGGCTCTTGGGACGATACGCCATTACTATTACCGATGAGACAAGTCGAGTAAATATCAATACCGCGGGTTATCATAATGAAAACGCACTTAAGGTTACCGAAGGGTATTCCCCTTTTGAGATAAGTTTAAATAAACTTTTTACTGCTTTAGGACTTGCGCAGGCGGATACCATGAGAGATGATATCCTGCTCTATCGATACGGGGGAAACTATCCTGGTTCTTCTTCCGTTGCGGCGGATGATAATAATAATAATATCTATTTTTCCAATGATGGGATTGACAATAATGCCAATGGTGTGATCGACGAAGAATCGGAAGGAGTAAATGAGCCGCAAGAGTTTGTCAGCTATTTTCCATACGGCGACGACCGCCCCTTTTTTTCAATTTTTGAATTAGAAAATATTCCATCGATAAAATCGCAATTCTCTCAAATCAAACCGTTTGTAACGGCCTATTCATTTGATTACAATGCCGACAAAGATCGAATATTGCGACTTGATCTTAATCAAGCGACTGTGTTAGAATTGAAAAACGTTTTTTCATCATCAGATCTTACAGAACAAGAACAATTAGCGGTAAATATTGTTGATTACCGTGACAGCGATAATGAAAGTTCGGTTATTGTTTCAGATGACAAAACTTATTATGGCGTGGAGGGCATTCGAATCAATGAAATCATGATTGATCCGCGGTATGGTTATGCAGCGACGACGCTGACGAATGGAAGCGGCCCGGGGGGCGGTTGGACATTAGCAGGCGGCTATTATGAGAATTCGAATCCTACCTTGGACGAATTTGGACGAGGAATATGGTATTTTGGGAATCTACGGCCGGGCACCTATTATCTTAGGGTACATGGAGCTGCAGAAGGAGATATCGTCGGCGATGTGAAAGTAGGAGGTGTCACTCATGCAAGCATGGGCCATGGAGAAATGTTTGTTAATCCTGTTGTGGTTGGCGCTGATGGAAAGCTTGATATTACTATATACAATAAAGAAGTTGATCGCGGCGAAGATTTTACTGTTTATTTCAAAGAATTTCGATTGTTCGAAAGTCCTGATGCTGAGTATATAGAACTTATTAATATCACGAACAAGGATATTGACGTCAGCGGTTGGACACTTGAAGGGTTGCGAGAGAATGATCTCGTCGGTATTATACCACTGGGAACGGTCATAAAAAGTTTTGATTATCTTGTTTGTTCTGTTGATAAAGACGATACTGGGGTGACCGTGCCAATTAATTTACAAAATAACGGCATTTCTTTCTTACATACATGGAGCGGTGCACCGGTCCACGCCGATGATGTTGTGCAACTTACATTCAGTGCGGCCATCTCACGAGAAGATGATATCATTTATAATTATCCGCAAACGTATAACACCGTTCTTCTTCTAAAGACAAGTGACAGGCGGATAGTTGATCGCGTCGAATACTTTTCAAATTATCCATCTGCTATTTCTTTTGAACGAGGAGATCCCGCGTCAACGAGAGATCGTGATAATGATTTTATTTTTGATGATTGGGTGCGTTCACTAGGTTTCCCATTTTTTCTTCCGGTGGGATCACCAACAAAACAAAATAATAATTTAAGTATTAGTGGACATATAGTGGGCGGCATGAACAGTGAGGTGCTGGTAAAAAATGGTGACTTGGCAAATGTCGGTGAACTCTTTCATGTATCAGCCGGTGATAATTGGCAAAGCATTACTAGTGCCGACCTCATGCTTTTTTGCGATCAGGTTACCACAATGAGTTATCGCTATGAAGCAGAAACTCATTTTAAAGAAGGTAATGGCTGGCAGGAAATATCGCGTTCAAGTCCTTACACAAATTGGTTTTCATCTTCAACAAGCGGTGATACAGGGGTATGGCACTATACGGCTAATGATCGCTTGCTTGACGGCATTTATGTGATGACGCTTTACGGACAATCTGGCGAAACGTTTTCGGTGTCTTTGAAGCGCAACGATGAAAGTTGGACAGACTTTACGCCACCCTTAACGCCTGATATAAATAATAGTGTGCGGTATGGTATAATCGATGTTGGCGGTTCATCACCTAATGCTTTACCGTCTAAAACCATAGAGATACAAATTAAAAATGAATCAGCGTCTGGGCAGTGCCACTTCGATTATCTTATTTTTTCACCTGTAAATAGAGTTGACGGGAGGATTAATATCAACACTGCATCTGAGGAAGTATTACAAGCATTGCCGGGCGTCTCAGGAGAAGTAGCAACGAATATTGTTGCTAATCGTCCTTTTGGTAGTAGCTATGGTATTGGCGATATATTGAGTGGTGACACCCTTGCTACAAATGAAAGCGGTAAAAAAGAAATTTTTAGAGAAATTTGTAATCTCATAACTGTAAAAAGTGATATTTTTGAAATCCTTATTACTGCACAATCATTTTTGAAGGGAAAAAGGACAAGCGAGAAAAAGTTGCAGGTGATTGTTGAACGATAAGTAAAAAGAGGAGGTTGTTTAAAGATAATGACGCGGATCATTGCATTGTGTATATCCATTGCATTACTATTCCTGCCACAGCGTCTTCATGCTGGTTCTCCGTATATAGAAGGAGACCAAGCGTCGATTGAAAATTATGTATTTAACGAAGGGACGTCATGGATGTTTGGCACTACTATGGATGTACGACGGGCAAGTATTGGTGAAAATATTGTTGGTGTCGTAGTTACCAGTAGTGCGAGCCTGACGAAGAATTATATATTTCAAGGATTTTTATCCCTGCGACTGCATGTACCTCCTGTTCCGCCTGATTATGAATACGATATAGATTTTATTAATGCAGAAGAATACCAAGGCGGACTCCCTATTGGAGCAGGGATCTGGTTTTATGACTCCGATCCTTATTTTTATTGGTCAATAAAATCTCCGGGGCCGGATGTTGTTGGGTATTCTATTGCGTTTGATGAATTACCGGATGAATTTGTTGATGTTGCAGGTTCTGAATATCAAACCCCGGATTTTTATTTATCAGACGGAAAACATACTTTTTATGTCGTTGCGAAAAACACCGAAGGAAGTTTTGGGGCACCGGGAGGTTTTGATATATGGGTTGATACCGTACGTCCCGTGATTACAAATACGCTCCCTGAAAATGGGAAGACGGTTAATCAGCTCCGTCCGGCAATAGAAGGAACGCTGTTTGATGCAACAAGTGGCATTGATGAAAGCGCTATCGTTTTTACCATTACGACCGACTTAGATGAGTATACCGTAAGCGGTACGTATGATGAGGAAACAGGTCTGGCGGCATTTATTCCGGTAGAAGATTTTCCAGACGGATTGGTTACGGTGCGTTTTGAAGTAACGGATAAGGCAGGAAATGAAGCAGTGCCGCTTTTTTGGTCATTTACTGTTGATACATCTAAACCTGAAGGATGGATTCTTATTAATAGCGATGCACCGGTTACTGATTTGCAGGCAGTAACGCTGAATCTTTTTGCAACCGAAGTTGTTACTGAAGTGACAGAAATGATTGTTAGTAATGACGGAATTTTTGATGAAGAAGAGTGGGAAATATATAAGACCGTTATAGAAGATTGGGATTTGCCATTTATTGCCGGAACACGAACCGTGTATGTTAAATTTAGAGATTCTGCAGGAAACGAATCCCAAGTATATTCTGATGCGATCGTGTTCGTTATGATTGAGCCAAACACTTTTATTACTGAAGCACCACAGAGTGTTACAACGGCCGTGGCTGCATCATTTGCCTATACAGCAACTATTAGTGAAAGTAAATTTCAATATAAATTAGATGATGACGAGTGGACTGATTTTACAGAGGAGATTGCAGCGTTATTTGAAGAGTTAGAAGAAGGGAATCATTATTTTCAAGTAAGGGCAGGCATCGATCTTAATAATAATGGGACTATTGAGGAGTATGAAATCGATCCTTCTCCGGCTATCGTTAGCTGGACTATTGGCACCCTCTCAACAATACCTTTTGAAGCAAAACAACCAATTCGCTATTATAAGAAAGAATAAAAACGTAGAAAGTGAGGATACATTATGCATACACATTTTCTTTTGCTTGGAATGCCCGGACCGTATGAATTAATCGTTATTTTATTAGTTGTGCTCTTAGTCTTTGGTGCTGCACGACTTCCGGAGGTTGGAAAATATTTGGGAAAAGGGATTCGGGAATTTAAGAAGGCAACAAAAGGTCTTATTGCTGATGAGGATGAAAAGAAAGACGATAGCGGCGAATGTAAGGGATAAAAGCAGGAAATAAGAAATCTTTCCCGCTTCTTTAATAATACTATGTCCACTGAACGTCAACTTAATTTCATTAACCACCTTGATGAATTACGTACGCGTATTATCATTTGTTTGGTTACTATTGTTGTATTGAGTATTGGAGCATATACTTTTTCTGATACTATAATTGAATTCCTCACCCGTCCGATTAAAGAAATGCAGTCTAATGTATACTTTTTTTCTCCGTATGAGGCTTTTTTAGTTAAACTGAAAGCGGCCTTTTTTGCCGGATTAATTTTTAGTGTTCCTGTTATTTTTACGCAAGTATGGCTTTTTGTAAGCCCCGGACTTTACCGGAATGAAAAACGGGTAATGTTCCCGGGTGCTATGATTGCTTTTGGTTTGTTTCTTATTGGTGTCGCCGCTTCGTATTATTGGGTGTGGCCATTTGTGCTGCAATTTTTCCTTTCTTTTCAAAGCGAGACTTTGCGGCCCTTAATTTCGATTAAGGAATATATATCAGCATGCACCGGAATTTTAATTTCATTTGGTGTCATTTTTAATCTACCGCTCGTCAGTGCAGGACTTACAAAGTTAGGAATTGTTCACCACACATTTTTGAGAAAACAACGACGATGGGTGCTCGTTATCATTTTTATTGTCGCAGCACTCATTACACCGCCAGATGTCTTTACCCAGATTTTAATAGCTATTCCACTTATTGTATTGTATGAACTTTGTATTGTCATTTCTTGGTTTCTGCGAAAAAAGTAAGTTGCATTATGTATTCTAAGAACAGAAACTGTTGTACCGAGATCATTGTAGCTCTCCGACTTGCCACAAGCATGCTCATCTGTCTTGGCACATCGCCACTCTTTGCAGACACTATTTATTTGACGAATAATGAAACGTTAACAAATGTAAAAATCGAAAAGCAAAACGACAAAGAAATTGTTGTAAATATTAACGGCGGGCTCATTATTTTTTCTCGGAATGAAATAGCGAAGATCGAAAAGGGTGAAATGTTCGAGACGCCTCCTGTCTCCTTGTCCGAAACTATTTCTGAAAAACTCAGCTCATTAAAGAGGATGAATTTCTTCTCATAAAAAGTACCCATTAGTTATTGCCCTTTCTCCAAGTGCAGATGCTCAATCAATGATTGATGTGTGGAAAGATGTTGCGGAGCATTCCGTCTGGATAATTTATGCTTCAAAAACGCATCGTAATGGTATGAGCTTTGATGATATACTGCCTCAGCTTAATAATTCTATCCGCAAGGTAATGAACCGATTTCCGATAAAGCGATCTGCAATTGTTGCAACAGGATTTTCAGGAGGGGGTATGTGTGCACATGCACTTACGCAACGTTACCCCCGTCTTATACGTGCAGTTTTGAGTAATACCGGGATGATACATGAGGTCTTTACGAAAGAAGCGCATAAGTATCCGCGAAATAAGATAGCCGTATTTTTAGCAAGTCCGACCGATTTTCGATATGACGCAATGCAATGCGATTAAAAATTTCTCAAGAGTCGTGGCTGGAAAACAAAATGGATAGAATTCAGTGGTGGACATCGCATTGCCCCAGTGGAAGTATACCAAAAGGCAGCCGCCTGGCTTCATAAAGAGTTATCGTAGCTACAAAGTTCGCTGTACGTTGCTGCTGTAGTAGTAGTTCAGTTTTTTATGCATTATTTTGCTCATCCCCCACACAATGCTAGCACTAAGTGACTAGTATAATTAAGCTTACAACGTGCTTGCATTTTCCGCTTTTCTATGGTATCACAGTTACCTTATGAACACGGTAGATTTACATCTTCATTCAACGTATTCTGACGGAACATATACCCCTGCTGAACTTATCCACATGGCAGAGATGAAAGGAATGGAAGCAATTGGTATTACTGACCATGATACGATCAACCACATCAAAGAAGTGCATAAATTGGGTGCCAAAGCAAAACTTCGTGATGTGTTAGCAGGAGTCGAAGTCAGTGCTGAATTTAGTAGTGGAACAATGCATATTGTGGGGTATTTTGTTGATCCCGACAATACAGACCTTTGTGACATGTTAAATCGCTTTACTGCGGGGCGTTCTGAACGCAATCCGCAGATTATCGAAAAGCTTAATGCGCTTGGCGTTTCAATAACGTATGATGAAGTATTGAAAGAAGCAAATGGTGCTTCAGTCGGTCGGCCGCACATCGCAAACGTTATGGTACAAAAAGGGGCGGTTCGGTCAATGAAAGAAGCATTTGATAAGTACCTTGCGAAAGGAGCGCCAGCATACGTTAACCGTACACGCGCCTCATCAGAGAAAATAATTGCGGTAATAAAAAAAGCAGGTGGTGTTTCGTTTCTTGCTCATCCACGGCAACTGGGTGTTGGGAAAAAGAAAGAACTAGAAAGAATAGTTGCTCGATTAGCTGATGAAGGCCTTGACGGGATTGAAGCGTACAGCAGTTCTCACACGCGAGAAGATGTTCATCGGTATGAAGGACTTGCTCAAAAATACCAACTGTTACTTTCCGGTGGCTCTGATTTTCATGGTCTCGGGAAAGAACACATTGTGCTCGGATTTGTCGGAGCAGGGGTTACGCTTTCTTACGATATTATTAAAAAGATGAAAGAACGGATTAAGGTGCAATGATAATGAATGTGAAAAAGATCAAAGCATTTGGTGAAAGAATTATACAAGGGGGTAGTATTACTGAAGGCGAAGCGCTTCATCTTTTTTCTATTGAGCAGAATGATGAATTGAATTCACTCATTGACACTGCACACGAAGTTTTTCTTAAAAAGTGTAGCAAGAGGGCTGACCTCTGTTCGCTCATTAATGCCAAAAGCGGCCGTTGCAGAGAAGACTGCTCATTTTGTGCACAGTCAGGCCATTACAATGTCGAGGTAGCTGAGTATCCGCTTCTTGATGTAAAAAAAATAGTTTATCAAGCAATAGAAGCTCAAGCGATCGGCGCACACCGTTTTTGCATCGTAACAAGCGGTGGACGACTTAGTGTCGAAGATTTTGAAAAAGTTCTTACTGCGTTTAAAGAAATTAAAAAAAAGACAAACCTTAGTCTTGACGGTTCATTAGGTGTTGTTGGCGATAGTGAAATACAGAAGCTAAAAGAAATCGGTGTGGTCCGTTACAATCACAACCTTGAAACATCCGAGGCGTTTTTCCCTCGTATTTGCACAACGCACACCTTTCGTGACCGTTACGAAACAGTGAGCCGTCTTAAACGTCACGGACTTGAAGTGTGCTGTGGTGGCGTTATTGGCCTTGGCGAAGGGTGGGAAGATAGAGTTTCCCTAGCGTTTTCCCTTAAGAAATTAGGTGTTGATTGTGTGCCGATTAATATTTTAAACCCGCGTCCTGGTACGCCGCTTGCGGGACACGAAAAACTATCCGTTGAAGAGATTATTAAAACAATCTCAATTTTTAGACTGATTCTCCCAACTGTAGTTATTAAGATTGCAGGTGGGCGTGAAGTCAATTTAGGAGATGCGCAAGGCTTAGCATTACGCGCGGGCGCAAATGGCATTATTGTCGGCGGCTATTTAACGACCGCAGGAAATCCTGTTGAGAAAGATCTCGAACTTATTAAAGCAGCAGGGTTGGAGGTTTAGTGCGTGCAGATTGATTTTAAAAATAAAATTATCCTTGTTACCGGTGGTAGTGGAACATTGGGGTCGTGTCTTGTCGAGGAAGCGTTGAGCGAAGGGGCGGAAGTTTTTTTTACATATGCGTGCAATGAAAAACAAGCGCGCGTGTTAGAGAAGAAAGGTGCTCATCCGTATAGGGTTGATTTTTTATCTCGCGAGGGAATAAAAAAGTTTATAGAAGAACTAAAAACGCAGATCAAACATCTTGACGTCCTCGTCAATAATGCGGTTGCGGTGAGTGATAGAACGGTTATCAATCTTACGATTGATGAATGGGACCGGGTGCTTGGGGTAGGGTTGCACGGGATTTTTTATCTTACGAAGCAATTGTTGCCGTTTCTTTTCAAAAGCGCACAGGGAAAAATCATTAATATTGTCAGTCAGGTAGGGCTTCATGGTGGCTTTGGTCAAGCAAATTATGCGGCAGCAAAAGGGGGGCTTATTGCCTTTACAAAAAGTTTAGCAAAAGAACTGGGGCGAAAAAATATTTTAGTAAATGCAGTTAATCCGGGATTTATGATCTCTGATATTACGCGCGAAATTCCAGAAAGAGTATTTAAAGAAAATAAGAAGAAGAGCTCTCTCGGTGCATATTCAGATCCACGCGATGCCGCACGTTTTGTTCTTTACCTTGCCTCAGATTATGTCCGCACCGTGAGCGGGCAAATGTTTAATTTTGATTCGCGCGTCTTTTAAAATATAATGAACACACATCACACGGCGGTGGTAACCGGCATTGGCTTGGTAACACCGCTTGGCAATACAAAAGAAAAATTGCTTGAAAATCTCACCAAAGGGAGAGCCGCCCCGCTTAGTGAAGTACCGTTTGATTTTCCCCATTATCCTTCGATGAAGGTATTTAAAATTCAGGAGAGCTATTTTTCTGAAAAAGAGTGTTTTCTTGACCCCTTTATTCGGTATGGATTATCTGCTGCGAAGGAGGCAGTAACCGATGCACGGCTTGACCTTTCTCAGTGTGATTTGAGACGAGTTGGTGTCGTTGTATCATCGAGTAAAGGAGGAGTAGCCACATTTGCGGAAGCGGTCTCAGCATATCGGCAGAAATCATCTGCATTCAACAAAAATTCTTTTTATGAAACGTTTTCTCCCGCTTCTCTTTCTAGGATTATTACCGAACGTTTCCAATTGCGAGGACCGGTAAAAAATATTGCTACCGCATGTGCAACGGGTACGCATTCGATTATAGAGGGTGTACGTATGATTGAAGATGGTGAAGTCGATTTCTGTCTCGCTGGTGCTGCTGATGCATCGATTGATCCACTTATGCTCAGCGGATATCAGCAAATGGGGGTGTATGCTTCTGATGGTATCTATCCATATGACATACGTCGCGATGGGTTTGTTATTGGTGAAGGGGCTGGCGTTGTGTTGCTTGAGAGAAAAGAATCGGCACAAGCACGTGGCGTGAAACAGTACGGTGAAATTGACGGGTATGTTTCAGGACAAGAGACAAATAATGTTCTTATGTTTGATGCAGAAGATGATATTTTGGCGCGACTTTTTAAACTGTTGGTTGAGCGCCTTGATGATGATACAATCGACTATCTTAATACGCATGGCACGGCAACGCGTGCGGGGGATGTGTATGAAACACAGCAGATTAAGAAAGCATTTGGCTCTCGCGCGTATGACATTTCATTAAGTTCAACAAAATCATTTATGGGGCATCTGCTTGGTGCAGCAGGTGCGGTGGAATGTATTATTTGCCTTTTAAGTATGCAACATAATTTTGTTCCCCCAACAATTAATTACCAAAAAAAAGATCCTGTATGTGATCTTGATTATACGCCGAACACTATGAAGGAAAAACATATTGGCCGGGCTGTTTCCCTTTCGATGGGATTTGGAGGACAGATCGGAATTGTGTCAATGAAGAAGTAACAGAACATGAGTAAGAAATGAAAAGAGCGAAGAAAAAAGTGAAGGTGATCGAACAATTTGAATCAGAATTGCGCAATTTGCAGAATGGCGGACTCTATCGTTCTCTTAATGTTCTTTCACCGCTTCCCGAAACATCGACGCGTGTTCAATGGAATGGCCAGAAATACACCCTCTTTTGTTCAAATGACTATTTGGGACTTTCTCGTCATCCACGACTTATCAAAGCAGTAAAAGATACAGTAAAAAAGTATGGTGTTGGCACAGGGGCGTCACGCCTTATCAGTGGTACAACCGATTGGCACGAAAAACTTGAGCGAAAATTAGCTTCTTTTAAAAAGAAAGAATCGGCGCTTGTTTTTTCAAGCGGTTTCCTTGCAAATTTGGGGATTATTACTTCACTTACCGACAAGAACAGTTTAATCATTATCGATAAGCGAAATCATGCGTCGATAATCGATGCATGCCGACTTTCTCAAGCGACATTGCGTGTGTATCCTCACAAGCGGTTGGAAAAACTTGAAACACTTCTGAGGAAAAGTAAAGAATACAACCGCACATTGATTATTACTGATTCGGTGTTTAGTATGGATGGTGACCTTGCACCACTTTCTGAAATTGTGAGGTTGAAAGAGAAGTATGGAGCACTCCTCATGATTGATGAAGCACATGCAACTGGTGTTTTTGGTCCGAGAGGAAGTGGTCTTGCAGAAGAACTGGAACTCGAAGAGAAAATAGACATTATTATGGGAACCCTTTCAAAGGCAATCGGCTCTCTTGGCGGATACGTTGCCGCATCCCGGGCAATCATTGATTACGTGAAGAATAAAGGAAGACCGTTTATTTACACGACAAGTTTGCCGGCTATACTTTGCGCAGCATCATTTGAAGCAATCCAGATTATAGAGGAAGAATGGCCATTGCGTGAACAGTTGTGGAATACTACCCATCTTGTAAAAAAAAGTATCGCGGCCATGGGATTTGATGTGGGAGAGAGCGTCTCACCGATTATTCCCATTGTTGTTGGTGAGGCAAACAGAGCGGTCAAAATGGCGCAATATTTATTTGATCAAAAAATATATGTTCCTGCGGTTCGACCACCGACCGTACCATCGGGAAGTGCACGACTTCGCATAACCGTTTCGGCAGCGCATACTGAGACTGAGGTGAAACAGTTACTTTCGGTTTTGGAGAAATTTAAAAATGGCTGACTTGCGCAAGGACTTTGATGAACGAGCTGAGGTGTATGACAAATGGATTGCCTGTCTTTGCCCATTTTACGACGAGGCGATGAATGCACTTCTACACGTTCTTCCTAAACAGGTAATTTTTATTCTTGAACTTGGATGCGGAACTGGAAACTTAAGCGTGCGGTTGCTTCAGAAATATTCGAAAGCAAATCTTACGGTTGTTGATGTGTCGCCAAAAATGTTAGCGGCAACACGTAAGAAACTCGAAGGTTTTACGCAACAAATTTCTTATAGAGAAAAAAATTTTACGTCATTCCACTCGGAGTATCAATATGATACAATTGTGTCCTCACTCGCAATTCATCATTTAGAGCCAAAGGAAAAAGAACAACTTTTTACTTCTGTTTTGAAGATGTTAAAACCCGGTGGTTGTTTTTACCTGATGGATTGTGTTAAGGGACAATCGCGTGAATTGGACATGCTGTATCATGAAAAGTGGCTTGAACACATGCGTGCGCATACAGTGCCGAATAAAGAAATTTCGGAAGCGCTCAGGAGACGGGAAGAGCATGACCGATGTGATTCTCTCCCTTTCCAGCTTGGGATATTGAAAAAAGCAGGGTTTGTTGATTGTGATGTTGTTTTTAAAATCTATGGCATTGCCGTTTTTGGTGGTCAGAAGTATTAAATAAAGAAGGAGAAGAAATTATGAGTTGGATAGTGATTCTTGTAACGTTTGTTGTAGGATTTGTTTTAGGTCTCGGTGTTACTTTTATTATAAAAGAGCGACAACGCGATGAAGATGAGTCTGTTGAAATGGAAGAAGAACAATGCGGAGCAACATTAAATAAAAAAGTAACCGGAAAGAATATTTATGTAGGGAACCTATCGTATGATGCTAAGGACGGAGATTTATATCAAGTATTTGCTCCGTACGGGATAGTCAAGTCTGTACGAATTGTCAAAGATAAATTTAGTGGCGAGTCGCGCGGATTTGCGTTTGTTGAAATGGCTACGCTTATTGAGACACAACTGGCGATCGAAGGATTACAAGGAAGAGATTTTAAAGGAAGAAAACTTATGGTTAAGGAAGCGCATCCTCGGTCAGAGGGAAGACCACAAGGTAGAAAACGTGATTTAGGCAAACGTGGCGGTGGCAGCCGTCAGGGGGAACGACATGCAAATAGGCGAAGCAAGGAAAGACGAATCTAGCAGCAGCACGAGCCTTATAAATGGAGAAACGGATGAAGGAACTAAAGACAAAAGGAATCAAGAGGATTGAAGAGCGCCTGGAAGACGTCGGGGGTGATGAGCGACGGCGATTTATCCTTGAGTGTGCAAAAAATTTTAAAACATCATGGATTGAACTTGGACGAGCACTCTATAAGGTGCAGCGAGAGAAACTGTACCGTAATTGGGGGTATAATACTTTTGAAGGCTATGCGGCTAAAGAGATTGGGGTTCAAAAACAAACAGCGATGAAGCTCATGCGTTCTTATATGTTTCTTGAACGAGAAGAACCGTGGTATTTAAACCGTAAGGAACAGGAAGATGCCTCAGCAATTCATAGTCCTCATTACGAAGCAATCGATGTGCTGCGTATTGCCAAAGGGAAGAAACAAATTGAAGCAGGAGATTATGAAAGGTTAAAAAAAAGAGTTTTCCAAGATGGAAAAGACCACCATGATGTAAAAAAGGAACTTACTTCTCTTATTAAACAGCGCGAAGAAATTGAACCTGATGAGGCCCGCCAGAAGTCACGACATACCGTAATACGACGATTCATCTCAAATTTAAAATCTGCAGAAGCAGAAATGGAAGCCTTGAAGCTTATTCCGCAAAAGCTTATCAATGAAACAAAAAATTTAATCGCAAAGATTGAAGAATACCTCTAAACGCGTGTCCCATTAAAAAAAAGAATGCCAATTGTAATGAATAGTAAAATGAAACAGCAACTCGAAGAAAAAGATAAGCGCTACGTATGGCATCCTTTTACGCAAATGAAAGATTGGGAAGCCGAAGATATTATTATTATTGAAGAGGGACAAGGGGAATACCTTAAAGATATTAACGGTAATATGTATATTGATGGAGTTTCTTCTCTTTGGACGAATGTACACGGCCACAGAAAGAAGGAAATCGACGAAGCACTTAAGAAACAAATCGAAAAGATAGCTCATTCTACTTTCTTAGGGCTTTCAAATGTTCCAGCCATTTTACTTGCAGAAAAATTAGTAACTATTGCGCCACCGGGACTAGAAAAAGTTTTTTTTGCAGACAGTGGTTCAGAGGCAATGGAAGTTGCCTTAAAAGTGGCATACCAGTATTGGTGCCAGAAAAAGAAATCCGAACCACAGCGGAAAAAGTTTGTTCACTTAACTCATTCGTATCATGGCGACCCCCTTGGGTCTGTATCGGTGGGGGGCATTGATTTATTTCATAAAGTATACGAGCCGCTTCTTTTTGAAAC
>JAHJGZ010000001.1 GCA_018823795.1 Candidatus Omnitrophota bacterium | reverse complement strand
TTATAAGGAGAAAACTATGAAAAAGAAAAAAACACTGCCCAAAAAAAGTGCGGTGGATACGAAGACATTAAAAAAAGTGGGGAGAGGAAAACCCGATTGCTTTGGCTTTGATGTAGCCGAACTTTCTTCTCGTTTTCAAGGCACACAAAATCGCTGTAAAAAATTAGAGGAACAACTGAGTACTGAGAAATCTACCCGAGCGCTGGAAATAGAAAGCCTTGCACGGGCAAAAGAAAAAGACGAGCAGTTATTAAAACAAGAGATCGAATATTTTAAGAAATCTCTCGAAGAAGAAAAAAGCGCTCGCGAGCCCTTAGAGAAAGAACTGAACGAAACAAAGGATCAACTTGAAACGAAGAAGCGGGATCTCGATGATGTTTTTAGAGGAAACAGTACGCTTGAGAAAGAACTTTCCGAATGCCGGTGGTACTTAGGAGAGGCGGCATCTCAAAAAAAAGAGATAGAACATTCTCTCATGAATGCACACGTTCTTATTGAAGAACAAAAAGAAAACATCAATTCGATCCATAAAGCAATTGAGGAAAAAGAAAAACAACGCGCAGAGGTACAATGGTATCTCGAAGAAGACAAAGTGAAGATACAGGAGCTGGAAAATACGCTGCAACGAGAGCAGAAACATTCCGAGAGCCTTTCAAACCAGATCGTTGAAATACGGGAGTCTCTGAACACGTCCACGGTACTTGCTGCTGAATGGATGAGGCGGTGGGATAATCTTATTCAAGAAACGTTGAAATCGAAGAGCGGTATCGATAAAGAACAGATCGAATCCGGACGATTACTTGAGGAACAGTTTTTTAACTCTCGGCAAGAAGTTGAAATGCTGACGAAACAGAAAGACGAGCTGGGGAATGAGCTGAAGCAGAAACAGTACGAACTGGAAGGTGTCATGGAAAAAAATGCACTACTCCAGAATGAGCTTGTGTGTGAAAAAGAAAAAAATCAATCATTACAACAACGGTTCTCTGAATCCGAGTGGTATTTAGGAGAATTGCGTCAAAAGATACAACACGTAGACGAAAGTAAAAGTTGCTAGTATGTGTTTAAACATGACGATAGAGAGGGGAACGCAGAGCAGCAGTTCTGAAAAGTTGCACATTGAAATAAGAAGCGCCTTGTGAAATTCAGGAAGGATTTTCACAAAAAATGGGAGCACGGAAGCGGAAAGACACGAACGGCACGTTTAGCAGATTAGTGAAAAAGAGTGTGGCTTTTTTTGAAAAGAGCACGCGTAAAAAAAATAAAGCCGCGTTAAAAGAAAATGACCTACAGAAGCAGATCCTAGAGACGAAGAGGAAAAAGAAGAAAACAATTGGCGTTGTAGAAAAGAAAAGAAGTCTTGATAACACGCACCGCAGCACAGAACCGCAAAACAGTTCAGAATATGTAGATTCTTCACACCATTCTGTTGTAGACCCACAGCACGATGTCTCCACAACGGCTCAGTTCGAACTCCCTGACGGATATAATCAGACAAAAATTGTTGCGGTGATCCGCGATCCATACTGGGTCTATGTGTATTGGGATTTAGATAACGCACAGAAAAAGCATCTTGCACAGCTGTTTATAACGGGAGGGGCGTATGTTAAAACAGTATTACGTGTTCATGATGTAGGGGGCGTCGAATTTGACGGATTCAATAGCAATCGATTTTGTGATGTTGTTGTTCAGCTTGATGCACGAAATTGGTATCTTGATCTCGGGAGCCCCAACAAAAACATTATTATTGATTTAGGCATAAAAGATTCACGAAATATTTTTTTCCTTATCGCTCGTTCAAATCGAATAGCTATGCCGGCCGATGGACCATCCCAGAGGGTAGACGAGGACTGGATGATAAGTGATACAGATTTTGAGGAATTCTATACCCTATCAGGTGGTTATGAAAAGGGCGTTTCATCTGAACACGGTATTGTGAAAAAGAAAAAAAAGGGCTTTCGTGTTCAGGAAACCAAATCATCTACTATGCCACCATCTGCTTCGGAGCGCTAAGCACTATCGTGTAAGAAGGTAGTTGAAGACGGTAGATTCAAATTGCTAATGCAACAGTTCTAAAAAAGCATCCTGTGGCGTGGCGTAGGTAAGTGTTTTTATTGGTCTTTCATTAGCTCATGCTGGACATTTTTAAGAAACATTTCCACCGCGTAGGTGGAATTAATTCTGTAAGTGCTACGGAGTAGGGAGTAAGTGGTATGTCAATAAAAGCAAGGCTTTTTACCACTTTAATCCTTAATCCATAGCCCTCTGCAAGGTAAACGCTCAATCAATCATCTGTCCCAACTGTTTCACCTTGTCTGCCTACGCTTTCCTAGCAGCAGTCAGGCGAAACAAAGCGAGAAGGGACAAGTTCCGGCATATTAGTTACTTTGCTATCGCTGCAGTAACTAATGCCGTCACCTGTCCCAACTGTTTCACCTTGTCTGCCTACGCTTTCCTAGCAGCAGTCAGGCGAAACAAAGCGAGAAGGGATCACAACCCCGGAATGCACCTTTTTTCATCAAGATTTACTCATGATAGGTCGTTATATTGAGAGAACTTGTACGTCTATTAACCTTGATGGCAAAGGTGTGATTCAGACATGCAACGCACTACGCGAAATATACTTTTTGTCTCATCCGAAGCGGTTCCGTTCGCAAAAACGGGAGGTTTGGGAGATGTGTGCGGTGCCCTGCCAAAGATCTTAAAAAAATTAGGACATGATGTCCGTCTTGTTCTGCCGCGATATTGGTCGATGAGCCACAAGGCCCATGACCTGGAGTGGGAGGTTTCTCCCATGGAAGTACAGATGGGGAATTGCATTTTGTGGTGTGGCGTCCTCAAAGGGTGGATTGAAGATGTTCCGGTCTACTTTATAGAATATGAAAAGTTTTTTGGGCGCGCCGGGCTCTATGATGATGGGTATCATGAATTTAGCGACAATGCGGCCCGGTTTGGTTTTTTCAGCCGCGCATGCCTACAGCTTTGCCGTTCTATTGATTTTAAACCCGATATCATCCACGCGCACGACTGGCAGACAGCCCTCGTTGCACCCTATCTTAAAATCTGGGGTAGTGATCGGGAGTATTTCCGCAATACCGCAAGTGTTTTTACCATTCACAATATCGGATACCAGGGAAAATTTCCTGCCGATGTGTACGATTTCCTCGGTCTCGGCCTTGAAAACTTTACAGAAAGTAAATTTGAATGCCACGGCCGCATTCATTTTATGAAAGGGGCCGTTTTTTATGCGGATGCCATTACGACGGTCAGCCCGACTCATGCAGAAGAGATCATGACCGGTATCGGCAGCAACGGTGTTGCCCAGTACATTGAGCGGCGGCGTAAAGATGTGTTCGGTATTATTAACGGTGCTGATTATGACCACTGGGACCCGGACAACGATCCGCTGATATCGCAGCAGTATTCCCTGGTTCACTTTTCGGGGAAAGCATTTTGCAAAGAGACTCTGCAGCGTGAATTCAATCTGACGGTCGATCCCGGTATTCCCCTCATCGCGCTCATTTCACGAATGAGTTACCAAAAAGGGAAACACCTTTTGATACCGATAATCGAAGATATCGTTCACCACATGCGCGTTCAATTTGTGATTCTCGGCAAAGGGGAAAAACACATGGAGGATTATTTTGGCGGCTTACCGGCCCGTTTCCCGGGACGTATCGGCGCATGGATCGGCTATACCGAGAGGAAAGCTCATGTGATGCAAGCAGGGGCTGACTTTTTGCTGATGCCGTCCTTGTATGAACCATGCGGATTGAATCAGATTTATGCCCTTCGCTATGGTACTATTCCGATTGTACGCGATACCGGCGGTCTTCGCGATACGGTTATCCAATACAATGAACAGGATGGTTCAGGAACCGGCTTTATGTTTCATAATCCGACGCCAAGCGCAGTCTACAATACCGTCGGCTGGGTGGTGAGCACCTACTATGACCGGTCCCCGCACATTGATGCGATGAGGAAGCAAGGCATGGGCGAAAGCTTTAGCTGGGTCGATTCGGCTCTTCGGTATGAGAAAGTATATACCCATGCGTTAGCTCGCAGGAAGGTGTGGGCGTAAAATCATCTCATAAACAGAAATAGGGGGCGCTTGACGTGCCCCCCACGTATTGAGGCATGGCGAGTCTAACTCTGAGCGTGAAACTGCTCCTTGACGAAAAAGGCAGTTCATTTCCCCCTAGACAATACCCTAGACAATACCTATACAATATGGTACTCTACTGCCATGTTTAAACCACAGTATCAAATAACCGAGTATTTTCTGAAGCTTGCGGAGCAGATAGCGGCGACGTCCGCAAAGATCGAAGCGGCGGATATTACTTTTCCCTTAATGGTACGGCTGCAAAAAGAGGCGTTGGATAGAAGCGCTCACTCCTCAACATCCATCGAAGGCAATATGCTCTCGTTAGCGCAAGTATCTGCATTAAGCGAAAAAAGAGCTGTTTCTGCTGATTTTAAACAAAAGCAGGAAGTCCTTAATTATATTGAAGCATTACAGTGGATCATCCGCCGTAAAGATACCCCCCTGAGTCAGAAGCATCTCTGTACCATGCACTCGATTATCTTGAAAAGTTTACGTACTGACAAAAAGACCGGATCCTATAAAGTTACACAAAATTATGTTGTCAATGAAAAGGGAAGGGTTGTCCATACACCGCCGCCGCCAAAAAAATGTCCTCAATTGGTCGATGAACTTTTACATTGGATACAACATGGCCGCGGCGGGCATCCCCTTATTCAAAGTGCAATTTTTCACCATCAATTTGTCACTATTCATCCTTTTTCAGATGGGAACGGCCGGTTAGCGAGAATAGGGGCACAGTGGATTTTGTACCGAAAAAAATTTGATCCGCATCATATTATTTCATTAGACGACTTTTATGCGGAAAATCGCACGCGCTATTATGAAAAAATCCAGCAAACGCGTGAGCTCGATTACGACTTTACGCATTGGATTGAATATGTCGGTGAGGGAATCCTCGAGACAATACAAAAGGCACATTCACGAATACACGCCTTGTCCTATTGCCGCAAAACAAAAATAATCATCACGCCTCGACAAGAAGAAGTCATTGACGCATTACGGCTGCATGGCGCCTTAGGGTCTCGCGATCTCGGTAAAATGTTACGCATTAACCGGGCACGCGTGCACCAACTGATGTCTCCTCTCGTTAAAGCAAAAATCATAAAAAAAGAGGGGAGTGCCCGGGCGACGCGTTATTCTATAAAAAGATAAATCGCGCACCACTCTGTATTATTCTTTTCTTTTTTACCACTTACCCCTTAACCGTTACTTCTCCTCCCGAGAGCTCATACCCGCATATTTAAATGACGACATCAATTACAGAGCGAAGCGATGTAATTGATACGTCGCCTGCCGGCAGGCAGGGAATTTATCCCATTAGACAGTATTCAAAGACGATGTCTAATCGGGATGAGATCAGGCGGGATACAAGTCTCACCTTGTCTGAATTTATCCCATTAGACAGTATTCAAAGACGATGTCTAATCGGGATGAGATCAGGCGGGATACAAGTCTCACCTTGGCTGAATTTATCCCTGCCGCTTTGATGTGCGTATCTATTCAATGGACACACAAGCAAATCAGGCAGGGGCACTTATAATTTCGAATCAACTTCCTCCTTCCCAATCCCCCAAAAATCGGCTACAATGCCACTACGTGCTGTTCTGGCATCATAGGCCGGAATCAATTGCGGCGATGAAATAACTCGAGGAGGTGTATTACATG
This sequence comes from Candidatus Omnitrophota bacterium, assembly GCA_018823795.1. Lineage (GTDB taxonomy): Bacteria > Omnitrophota > Omnitrophia > JAHJGZ01 > JAHJGZ01 > JAHJGZ01. Next base: position 5,095 of record JAHJGZ010000001.1, on the reverse strand, counting down.
GCGAAAAAAAAGTTTCCGTTGGCTCATGTGTATCGTCTGCTTGAGCCGGGGCCGGTGGTGCTGGTCACGACCGCACACGCGGGCCGGACCAATATTATGGCGATGTCATGGCACATGATGATAGATTTTGAACCGCCGATCGTGGGTTGTGTGGTGAGCGACCGCTCTCATACATTCGGTATTCTGCGAAAGACGAAGGAATGCGTGATCAACATTCCGACCGTCGATATGGTGAAAAAGGTGGTCGGCATCGGAAGCACCTCCGGCCGGTCGGTCGACAAGTTCAAACGATTCGCCCTTACACCGGGCGCGGCTTCATACGTCAAAGCACCGCTCATCGAAGAGTGTTACGCGAATCTTGAATGCACTCTCATCGACACACGCGGGGCAGCGCGCTATAATCTTTTTATCCTCAAAGTACATAAAGCGTGGGTGCGACCGCTCGGCAAAATAGTGCGGACCATACATCATTGCGGCAGAGGACGGTTCAGGGTCGATGGCTCCATGATCACCGTACCGTCCACGATAAAATAGGGCTGGAGAAAAGGGAAACAACCTCCTCTGTATAATTAACGAGTGCTCATCATCGAAAGGGAATGAAATATGAAAAAAATAATGGTTATGCTTTTTGTGGCGGTACTCATGACCGTCGGCGTTCGGTCTGTAGACGCACAGGTGGTAATGAAATTCGAGGACGGAGGCAACGAGGCGATTGTGTACGACAATGAAACGCAGATCGCCTGTTTTACGCAAGATCTGTTTGGAAATATGCTTATATCTTCGGGTACCGTTCCCGACGGAGAAGTTCACTGCGCGGATGAGGAAGAGACCGGTGTTTTTTTATTTAAAAATAATCTCCCCAATGGCATAAGCCGTACCTTTTATAAAAATGGGAATATCCATATTGAAACGTATTATGCTGACGGAAGAATACAAGACATCGTGCGGGAATATTATGAGGATGGCGGGATACAATTCGAAACATCTATTATAGACGGGGTACCTGAAGGGGCGTGTACACAGTATTATCGTAATGGCACAGTCCATGTTGTAGAAAATATTGTCGCCGGGGAAAAACACGGCACGGCGAAACACTATTTTGAAGATGGCTCCTTAGAAGCAGAGCTTGAATGGGTCTATGGTGAATGCACCTGGGTTAAAACATACGATGCCGACGGCACACTGAAAGAAGAGGGGGTGCCCGATTTTTCAGACGGACAGACACAATTTATTCAGTCAAAAGGATATGATGATGACGGAAACATAATCCGTGATGTACGTGAAGAAGAAAAATAGAGGGAAAGACCTCGGTCTTTCAATTGACCAACGGCACACCATGCAACACAATGACAACACCGGGAAAATGAGGAGTGATGAACAATAGGATCGCGAATGCGAATCACGTTACGTGGATCGGGCTTTTTGTTAATATCACACTGACTCTTTTAAAAATAGGGGCGGGAATATTCGGACAAAGCGCAGCTATGCTCGCTGATGCATTCCATTCTTTATCTGATTTCGCTACCGACATTGTAGTTTTATTGGGATTTAAATTTATTGCAAAACCTATCGATAAGACTCACGACTACGGTCATGGCAAAGCAGAAACATTGTCCTCGGTGATCATCGGTATTGCATTATTTATTGTCGGAGTACGTATATGCTGGACGGGCGCCTATGCGATGTACCTCAATTATCAGGGTGAGAAGATTCCTGAACCGGGCTGGATAGCTTTTTATGCCGCGGTGATCTCGATCGTAACGAAAGAGTGGCTGTACCGCTATACCGTTACGATCGGCAGGTCAATCAAAAGCAAGGCCGTGATCGCAAACGCGTGGCATCATAGATCAGACGCTTTTTCATCCATCGGGACAATGCTCGGCATCAGTGGTGCAATACTCTTAGGCGAGAAATGGCATATTCTTGATCCGATAGCCGCGATGATTGTAAGCGTTTTTATAATAAAAACGGCCGCTGTCATTTCACTGGGTGGTTTTAATGAATTAATGGAAGCGTCGTTAAGTACGGACATGGAACAAACGATCATACAGATGATAGCCCGCGTACCGGGAGTGAGAAATCCGCATCACATGAAGACACGGCGGATCGGTAATTATATTGCGATAGACGTACATATCGACGTCGATAAAGATCTCAGCGTTGCGGAAGGGCACGGTATTGCATCAGCTGTTGAACATACAATTAAAGAGTCTTTCGGTAACGAAACGTTTATATCGGTTCATGTCGAACCCTTTGAATAATCCGCTCAGTTCAAGAATCCCCTGTCGAAAAGTAGTTGTACGAGAACGCTCATCGATCCCTCTTTGAAAAGGTGTTGCACAAGAGCCGTCACCTGTCTCGATAAAATGCTCCGCATTAAGGGATACGTGAAGCCCAAACTTACGGAACGAAGTGACGTAAGTCTGTCGGCTGAACATATCCAGCTTCGCTGGACAAATTCGCACAGGCACACCCATCGGTCTCGTCTCGTAAATGAAGTCTAATCTTACAGAACGAAGTGAGTGTAAGATTATGACTGAATTTATCCTTTTTTAAAGGGGGTACCTTTAAAAAAGGATACAAGTCTTAGTTTTGGTCAGATTTATCCCTGCCGCTTTGATTCGCTTGGCTGTTCAATAGAACACAAGCAAATCAGGCAGGGGAAACCCGCTCAGCGATCCCAACCGCTTCGCTGGACAAATTCGCACAGGCACACCCATCGGTCTCGTCTCGTAGCAGTTGCAATACCTTTTCAAGGAATTGCAACTCTCGACGAGATCAATTCCAGCAAATCAATTACGTCGTGAAATACACTCCGTAATTGATGCTGTCATCGAAAGTTATCAAACTGCAGGGGGATGGGGTAGTGTTGCTCTTTGATGTGGGCAATGACGGTCTGTAAGTCGTCACGCTTTTTTCCTGAAACGCGGATCTTTTGTTCATTGATCGATGCCTGCACTTTCAACTTGAGGGTCTTGATCTCTTTGACCATTGCGCGGGCTAAGTCGCTATCGATACCGCAGACGACTTCATTGACTTCAAACACCATATCGCCGCCGGCTTTTTCAATAGGCTTCGGCCGCAGTGCTTTTGAGCTGACGTTTCTCTTTGCCATCTTTTGTTTTAAAATATCACGGATCTGCTGGAGCTGATACTCGGAAGGGGCGGTAATCGTCACCTCTTTTTCATTACGGTCAAATTCGATCTTCGAGCCGGTGTTTTTCAGATCAAACCGGTTGGCGAGTTCTTTTCGTGCAACATTGATCACATCATCCACGATTTGTAAATCGATTTCCGATACAATATCAAAACTTTCGTCTTTTGCCATTTTATTCCCCTTTTATTTTTTTATAATGAGATCGTTGTGTCTTGCCGATAATTACGCTATAGTACCATTAATTATACAGAGGGTCAAATTTATTGACAGCGGAAATAGTAAGCGGATGAACGTATGAATAGGTATGATGTGGCAGTTATCGGGGGAGGGCCTGCCGGCAGTATGGCAGCGATACGCGCAGGTGAACTCGGGGCTCGTGTTATTGTGCTGGAGCGCAATGAAACCCTGGGAAAGAAACTGTTGTTAACCGGTAACGGAAGATGTAACGTTACCAACAATGCACCGATCGAGGTCTTTATCAAAAAATTCGGCCCGCACGGACGTTTTTTACGCCACGCGTTCCACACATTTTCTAATCAAGACCTCATAACCTTACTTGAATCGAACGGCTGTCGATTAAAAGTCGAGGGGGAGGGGCGTGTTTTTCCTGTATCTGATAAAGCACGGTCTATTCTTGATTGTCTTAACCGGCTTTGCCAAAACGCGGACGTGACGCTCGAGACTCAATCACGTGTCGGTGCCGTAAAAGCGAAGAAAAACGGTTTTGAACTTGCCGTTACGGAGCACGAGAGAATCTTTTCCCGGACCGCGATAATCGCAACCGGCGGATGTTCCTATCCCCAGACCGGTTCAACCGGGGATGGATTACGCCTTGCACGCACCCTCGGGCATACGGTAACCGCGCTGCATCCTGGTCTTGTGCCGCTCTTTACCAAGGAATCGTGGGTACAAGAAGTACAAGGGGTGACATTAAAAAATATTCACCTTTATGTTGGTACAGGTATGATGAAATTTTCATCCGGTCCCGGGGACCTACTTTTTACCCATTTTGGTGTTTCCGGCCCGTTGATCCTCGATGCCAGCAGTATCATCATTGCACACATAGATGAGCGCGGCTCACTACCACTCGCGATCGATTGTATTCCGGGACTGAATAGGGAGGAACTTGACCGGCGGCTCGTTCGTGATTTTGCCGCACGCGGCGGGCGCACACTGACGGCCGTTTTGCGAGAATTTGTGCCGCGTAAATTAATTCCGCTGGTAATCCGTTTGGGAGAAGTTGACCCCGGAAAAAAAACAGATACTGTTTCGCGCGCGGAACGTCTGCGGCTCATTCGCGCACTCAAAGGCTTAAAACTGACCCTTGTTGGTTCTCTGGGGATTGACAACGCGATGGTGACAAGCGGCGGAGTGAAAACAAGTGAGATCGATCGGCAGACGATGGAGTCGAAAAGAGAGCCGGGGATTTATTTTTGCGGAGAGGTCATTGACGGATGCGCGCCAAGCGGCGGATATAATTTGCAGCAGGCATTTTCGACCGGTTATTGCGCGGGAGAACATGCGGCGTTTCGCGCTCAAAAATAAGGTCTATCCATCGCTGACCTCGTACAATATACTAAAATATATGTTTTTTAGGAAATAGTGAATGTCATGAATAAAAAGAAGTTGATTAGTATCTCCCTATTTCCTGTTTTAATATGTTATGGTATTTTTATTTTTTTCATTCAGACTGTAGATTTTTTTGATAAGATCAAAAAAAGTGACTATTCGTCATCGAATGCTAATGTCATTTTAATTGTTATCGAAACATTACGGGCTGATCATCTTGGCGTGTATGGTTACAGCCGAAACACAAGCCCTTTTTTAGATTTATTTGCTCAAGAAAATGTGATGTTTGAATACGCATTTTCCACATCTTCGTGGACACTTCCTTCGGTTTCATCAATTTTTACCTCATTTTATCCGAGTACTATATTT
>JAHJGZ010000042.1 GCA_018823795.1 Candidatus Omnitrophota bacterium | reverse complement strand
TTGTGCGAAATAAAATATATAATAAAAATATTACGTTAGAACAGATTGAGAATGCTTTTCATCTTTTAGATAAAAACAATATCATGGCCTCTTGTTATCTGATGGTCAATGCGATGTATGATACTGAAGAAACAATGAATAAAAGTATTGCTTTTCTAAGAAAATTTAATCCGGAGACGTCACGATTTACATTATGTTTACCCCTTCCTCATTCAAAGTTAGCCGACGAAATGTTAGATACCGAGAAATGGTTAACGTCAACCATTGACCTCAAAGAATGTTTTCGTAGTTATAGTCCAATGTTTGGTGCAGTAAAAAGAATGAAGACGATTTGGAGACTGAAGTTTATCTCTATGCGTATATGCGATGGGATACGGTTGCGGGGGGTTGTGTTTTTATGGGATATTATTAAATATTTGTTATCGATTAATAATGCTCGGGTGATTCCCTTGTTTAAACGGTTCACTCTTAACATTTTAATGCATAAAACAATATATGCTTATATGAGAGAGGAAAGAGCCCGCCGAAGGTCTCAAACAACATGAACAGCAGAGTAATTTTTAGTATAAAAAGGTAGTGTGGTTTCATCCTTATGTTTGTAATGCTTCCCATTGATTCATCGCATATATTACGAAAGATATAATGCCTATGAGCTTCAAAAGTCAACATCCATATCGCTATAGTATCGGTGTGCCCGTTTATAATGAGGAAAAGAATCTCGAAAGTTTTATTCACAGCGTAGCGATCCAAGAAAACTTTATTTTTGATGAAATTTTTTTTATTGTAAGCGGCTGCACCGATAGTTCCGAACGAGTCATACAAAGATGCATTGGTGACGATACGAGATGCCGAGTGTTGCGACAAGAGAAACGCGAAGGGAAATCTTTAGCCATCAACGCTTTCCTTAAAGAAGCAAAGGGGGAAATCCTCATTCTTATCAGTGCGGATACGATGCTTGATAAGTATTGCCTATCGAAGGTTGCCGGCCTTTTCAGCGATGCAACTGTTGGTATGGCCGGTGCTCATCCGATACCGTTTAAGAATACTTGTGGCATTACCTATTTGATGAATAAAGTCCTTTGGGATTTACATCATGCATTGTGTTTAAAAAAACCTAAATTGGGAGAGCTTGTCGCGTTTCGAAATATTATTAAAAAAATACCGTTTGATATTGTGGCGGATGAGGCGTATATAGAAGCGCTCATTTTAAAAAACGGATATTCTCTTTGTTATACATCAGATGCCTTAGTTTATAATAGGTGTCCCGTAACGGTGAAGGATTTTTTCTGGCAGAGGATGAGGATATTTTGGGGACATCTTGATGTTAAAAAGAAGGTGAACTATGCGGTAGCCAGTATGGATAAAGGGTTGCTCTTAGGCGTGGTCGTTCGCTATTGTGTTAAAAATTTTCATACCGTTGTTATAATAACGATACTTTGTGTTTTGGAATTGTTGAGTAGAACGGTGGCATTGTGTTGTTATTATTGCATGAGAAAAATATTTCCTTATATGTACATTTGGTCAAAATATAATAAATAATATTCTCGTGTTAATAGAGTCATCGAATCGTGTCATGTGATTACTGTAATGAGGGAGGAGTAAACAGTGAATTGTTTGGTTACCGGCGCGACAGGGTTTATTGGTGCACATCTTGTCCGTGAACTCGTTGGAAAAGGGCATAAAGTCAGAATTATTGCAAGACAGAAAAGTAAGACAGAGCTATTGGCCGGATTAAACATCGAAATACGGTATGGTGATATTACAAAAAAAAGTAGTATTGATGGTTTTTTTGATAATGTGGATATCGTTTTTCATTGTGCTGGATTGTTAGGCGCATTCGGTATTGATAAATCTACCTATTATGACGTTAATGTTTTAGGTACTAAAAATGTAGTAGACGTATCATACGGGGTTCATGTAAAGAAATTTGTATTGTGCAGTTCTGCCGGGGTTATTGGTCCAACTGAAAAGTATCAAGGTGATGAGAATTCTTTGTATAATCCCACCAATGTGTATGAACAAACCAAGATGGAGGCTGAACACATTGTAAAGCAGGGCGGGCTCGATTACGTTATTCTTCGCCCAGGTTTTGTTTATGGGGAAGGAGATTCGCATCTTTTAGAATTATGTAAGGCTCTTTTAAAACGACAATTTTGTTTTATTGGAAAGGCGGATGCACAATTACAACCCCTCTATATTAACGATTTGGTTGATGCATTTTTATTATGTGCTAGCAATAAAATACATAATGAAACGTATATAATAGCGGGTCATGAGCAGGTGTCGGTCAGAGATTTTATAATGGTTATAACACAAGCGTTAGGAATTGCTTTACCACGTGTTTGGATACCTCTATGGATGGCATATGGAGCGGCTCTGGCCTTTGAATTTTTAGCGTACGTTACCAAGTGTAAACCACTTGTAACCGTACAGCGAGTCAAGTTTTTTACAAATAGCCGTGTGTTTACTATTAGTAAGGCAGAACGAGGGCTCCAATTCCATCCCCAAACCACCGTGTCTGACGGTGTTCGCAAAACAATTAATTGGTACCGAAGACAGGAAATTTTATAGAAAATCGGTATCGTCTATGAAATCTAGCTCAACATAAATAATGTTTTTAGTTACACGGGGATATGGTATACACTATATATAAAAATACGATTATTAATGGTTGAAGATTTATAAAAAAGATTGTTAGATTAACATGTCTGTGGATGGCACATTTGATTCTAAGATTGATTACTATAAGAAACACGAACATGATTCTTTAGTGCAAAAAGCATGTAGTGTTTTGTCCTCTCTTCAGATACCTTCTTTGTATGCAGAAGGAATACAAAGAAATCGTATTCACTATGAGATTTTCAATCAATACCCTGCATATTCTCTTCTCTCTAATATCAGTGAAGAAAAGGTGTTTTCTCACCGACATTATCCGCATTCTCCTCATAAAGAACAGAAACAATCAATAGCATTATATCTTCATCTTCCCTTTTGTTTAAAAAAGTGTACCTTCTGTTGCTTTTTTAGTACGACCGATTGGCAATCGGCAGATATTGATATCTATTTAAAGTATCTTGAACGGGAAATGGCGCTCGTATCTCAGAAACCCTCTATGCGTGGGCGGGAAATTTCTTCTTTATATTGGGGGGGTGGAACACCTATGGTATTAGATACCGTGCATATAGATCGGCTGATGAAGATGTTGCATAATAGCTTTTCAATGCGTTCGAATGCTGAATGTATATGTGAGGCGACACCGGAAACCATTTCAGAGAAGAAAATAGAGTGCTTTTTAAAAAATGGCTTTAACCGTTTGAGTATTGGAATACAAACATTTAATGATGAGCTTTTAAGATCATATAATAGATTATATTCAAGAGCAGAAGTGATCGAAAGTTTCAATAAAAGTAAAAAAACTGGTTTTTCTCATATTAATATAGATCTGATGTTTGGCTTAGCGGGGCAAACGTTACAGACATGGAGAGAATCATTAGAAATTGTTGCTCATTTACAGCCGCAAAATATCACCTTTTATCCCTTTAGTGATAGTTTTAATAAGACTGTTATGTCTCAGAATGCGGAAACTGTGTTTCCAACAGAAGAAGAAAAATTACTTATGCATGTAATGGCTATAGAAAAGATGGTAGAGATGGGATATATACAAATTAGTCCATATCAATTCATTGTATCGTGGAAGTTTCCTTATGCCCATCAAGAATTCAAAGCAATAAATGGCGAGGTCTACGCCCTGGGCGTTACGGGCCATTCCTTTTTGAATAATTGTGATTACCATAATCATCATTCTTTAAAAAACTATCAAAAGTCCTTAGAACAGAATATACTTCCTATTAAATGCGGGCGCGCGCTCAATAAAAAGGAAGTAATGGTGCGGTACATTATATATGGTTTACAAAAGACAAGCGGCATCAATAGACGATACAGTGGTGTTAATAAAAAAGTATTTCAAGAGCGTTTTGGTGTTTCAATTGATTATGAATTTCACAAAGAATTAAAACACCTGAAACAATTGAAGCTCCTTGTTGATACCACAGATACCATCAGATTGAGTTACCAAGGATTATTGTATGCAACAGAAACAAGCCTATTTTTTTATTCAGAAGAAGATAGAAAAAAAATAAACCGGCTTAACCTGTCAGCAGATTTAAAATGAATAAAAAAGTTTTTGAACCTACCGTGCTTGGTAGCATTAATTTAAAGAATAGAATCATCAGATCTGCGACCCACGAAGGAATGGCAGATGAAGCAGGCTATCCCACCGAAATGTTAAAAAATACGTATATCCAATTAGCAAAAGGAACCGTCGGGGCTATTATTACGGGCTATGCGGGTATCCAACAAAATGGTAGAAGCCCTCTTTATAGAATGAATATGATCAGTGATGATAGTTACATTGACCACTATAAAGATTTGGTTGATACCATACATGAATACGATACACCCATTATTATGCAAATTGTGCATTGCGGCAGGCAAACCCGCTCGATCATTACGGGCGAGAGGCCTGTTGCCCCTTCAGCGATCAGAGATAAATGTTATAATGAGGAAATACCGAAGGAATTAACAGAGCTTGAGATAGAGGAGATTATCAATAACTTTGTTAATGCTATAGAGCGGGCAAAAAAAGCAGGCTTTGATGGCGTGCAATTACATGCAGCCCATGGATATTTATTATCTTCATTTTTATCACCGTATATGAATCATCGAAAAGATCGATGGGGAGGGACTACAGAAAATAGGTTTAGAATAATCGATGAAATTTATAAAAATGCCAGAAAGAGAGTAGGTAATTATCCTATTTTAGTGAAAATGAATGCATACGACGGAAGAAAGAATGGAATGAGAATAAAAGAGGCTATCAAAATCGCAAAGCTTCTAGAGAAGTCAGGCTGTTCTGCAATTGAAGTATCATGTGGCATATGGGAAGATGGGTTTTATTCGGTAAGAGTGAAAACGGTTCCCATTGATTTAATAATGAAATATAGCTTCAACTATAAAAAATTTGCTACCTTACCATTCTTTCTTAAGTCAATAATTAAGCTTAAACTTAAGATGCATATCACCAAACATAAACCTTTGCATAATTACAATGTTGAGGCTGCTGCTGTTATTAAAAGAGAAGTTTCCATTCCAGTGATAGTTGTAGGAGGAATAAGAGCAATCGGAGACATTTCTAATATTATTGAAAATGGAAAAGCTGATTTCGTTTCAATGTGTCGTCCTTTTATTAGTGAGCCGGATATTGTAAAAAAATTTGAAGACGATAGGCAAAAGGTTTCAAAATGTATTTCTTGCTGTAACTGTGCTATACTTTTGGAAGAAAATCCTATTAGATGTTGTTATTCATAAAATAATTTCAGTGCGGAATGTTATGTAGCGACGTAGTAAGATTTTTTTGATATTATTATGTAAGAAAATAACCGAATGCCGGGTGAGGGAATAATTCGACCATCAGTCATGTGGGCGAAGTGAACCCCGTTAGAGATAAAAATATATATTAAGTGTACCTATTATAAAACAAAAACGATAATCGGTTTTATCTGTGATTTACGGAAACGCTTCAGTTTTTATAATAAAAGAAATTATTGCAATAAAGAAAAGAAAGTCATTTCAACTTGTTTATTATAAAGTATGTTTACGCAAAGAAAATGCTCTCAAGGAAAAAAATATTAAAAGACCGGAATGGGGAAACGTTTTATACAGAACAGGTTGAAGCGTTTCCTATCTTTAACGGGGTAAAGGAGTAGCTATGGCAAAAAAAACGTTTGTGGTTGATACGAATGTTATTCTTCACGATTATAATTGTATCAATAGTTTTCAGGATAATGATATTGTCATTCCCATTGCCGTTTTGGAAGAAATTGATCGATTTAAAAGTGGGCATGCTCAAATTCATTATAATGCACGAGCATTTACTCGTATGTTGGATAGCTTATCCGGGAATAAGCTGGTTGAAGGTGGTGTTGCAATTGCCAATGGTGAGGGTAAACTACGTATCATTATTAATCATCAACATGAACCTGAAGTTGGTGAAATTTTTTCTGAAGATAATGTCGATCACCGTATTCTCAGTGTTGCTTTATATTTGACCAAAAAGAGTAAAGAACGAGATATTGTTGTAGTTTCAAAAGATGTTAATCTTCGACTAAAGGCCAAAGCTTTAGGAATTATATCTCAGGATTATTTTACTGATCGTATCCGTGATATTGAGCAACTCTATCCCGGTAAACGTTTGTTCGAAGATTTTGATGATAAATATATTGATATATTATGTCAAAACGAGGGCTCTCTTGATCCGACAACTGCTGGCCTTAATGATTTATGTCCTAACGAATATTATATCTTAAAAAGTAAAAAGAAATCCGTGCTCGCCTATTACAATCCAGTAATGAAAGTAATACAGCGTGTTGAGAAAAAAAGTGCATACAAAATTAGTCCACGTAATGCAGAGCAGTTATTTGCGTTGCACGCACTTATGAATCCGGATGTGCTTTTGGTTTCTTTGTCAGGAAGAGCTGGCACCGGTAAAACACTGCTTGCCCTTGCTGCTGCTCTTGAGATACGCACACAGTTCCAGCAAATTTATCTTGCCCGACCAATTGTTCCACTTTCCAACAAAGATCTTGGTTTTTTACCGGGTGATATTCGTGCTAAAATGGATCCCTTTATGCAGCCATTATTTGATAATTTAACAGTAATCAAAAATCAATATCAAAAGAAAGATCCTCATTATAAAAAGATTGGTACTATGCTGAAAGATGAAGAACTGATGATTTCACCACTTGCGTTTATTCGTGGCAGAAGTCTTGAACGTATTTTTTTCATTGTTGATGAGGCTCAAAATTTAACACCACACGAAATTAAGACCATCATAACGCGAGCAGGGGAAGGGACAAAAGTTATTTTTACGGGTGATCCCTATCAAATTGATACGCCGTACCTCGATGCGCAGTCAAATGGCCTCACCTATCTTATTGATCGCATGAAAGGGCAGTCTATCTATGCCCATATTACTTTAGAGAAGGGAGAACGTTCACTATTGGCGGATTTAGCGAGTACTCTTCTTTGATTTGTTTAACTTTTTTATGAATGGTTGCTTTTTTTAGCGTGGATATGGAAGGATTTTTCTTTTTTAAGTTTCTTCATAAGGTTTTTTGCAGCTTCTTGTTCAGCTTCGCGTTTACTTTTTCCCCAACCGGCTCCTTTTTTACTTTTTAAAATTTTCACTATTGCGTAGAACATCTGTTTCTTTTCAAGAGTATGGTAGAAGGGAAGCCTCTTGTACCTTTTTTGAGAATATTCTTGTAGTGCACTTTTATAATTGTTATCAAGCCGGGAAAGTTTTTTTTTATTTATATATGTTCCAAAATGCTTCAAAATAAACGCTTCAACATGTTTCATGCCTCCATCGAGATAAATAGCTGCAATCAGTGCTTCAAGAGTATTTGCAAGGAGATTGCTTTTTTCATTTAGTGTTCCAGAAGCTTCTCCTTTCCCAAGCTTCAGAAAATAGACAAGCTTCATTTCTTTTGCAATCTTAAAGAGATGTTTTCTTGAAACAAGGAGAGATCGGTATTTACTTAACGTACCTTCAGCACAGTTCTTGAAGAGGGTGAACATTTTTTTACTGATGATGAATGATAGGATGGTGTCACCGAGGAATTCAAGCCGTTCGTTATCTTCAAGAGCCTTGCTCTTTGAAAAGTGGGCTTTTAGTTCGTTTTTAAAGGAGCTGTGCGTGAGGGCTAGTTCGAGTAACGATACTGTCTTAAATGAATATCCTATTTGCTCTTGCAGTAATTTTAGCTTTTGATGCCTTTTATCCTCCATAGGAGGTAAAGAGTAGTTTTTTTCTTCACTTTTGTCAAGAGATTATTCATCATAACTGATAGAGTGGCAAAATTTTAGGGAAAAAATGCCTCCTGTAAAATGACGTAACGTATAATTTGACAAAGAGTTATTGTTAAACTATAATAACCCCCTTATAAAATTTGCAATTTCTGATGAAATTTGTGCAAGTACGGTTGAAGAACAATGGATGAGAGGAGTGTATAAAAAATGGTAAAGTGTGCTGTTGTCGGTGCAAAAGGATACACGGGGTGTGAGTTAATAAAGCTATTAGCACAACACCCTCAGGTGAATCTGTCTTTTTTAGCTGACCAGGATGATACACCTCAAAATGCGTGTGAGCTCATTGCTAACTTACCACAAGATAAACAGTTGGAAATAAAAAAGTTTGATTATGATACGGTGGTAAAGTCATGCGATGTAATATTTCTTGCGTTACCACACACAAAATCAATTGATTTTGTCAGTAAGTTAAGTAAGGAGGAGGGGAAGATCATTATAGATCTTTCAGCCGATTTCAGGTTAAAAGACATTACGATGTATAAAAAATGGTATAACACAAAACATACTGCTCCAGCATTAGTATCAGAAGCAGTTTACGGGTTACCCGAACTCTATAGAAAAGAAGTAAAAAAAGCGACAATAATTGCAAATCCTGGCTGCTATCCAACAGCGATTATATTAGGACTTTCACCGTTACTAAAGAGGGGGCTTATCAATACTAATTCGGTCATTATTGATGCTAAAACAGGAGTCAGTGGAGCTGGACGAAATGCGACGCAGAAGAATCATTTTTGTGAAGTGTATGAAAATTTCCAAAGCTATAAGATAAATGCGCATCAACATATGCCCGAAATAGAGGAGATTATTTCTGCTGTAGCTCAAAAAAAGATTGCTATTACTTTTGTCCCTCATTTGTTGCCTATCTTAAGAGGGATTTTAGCATCAATATATGTAGAAAAAAATGATTCAATAACGGCAGATACTATTTATGGTGCATATGAAGAAGATTTTGCAAATGAACCGTTTGTGCGTCTTATGACGAGAGGACAGTATCCTCAGACAAAGAATGTGGAAGGTACGAATTACTGTGATATTGGTATTTATGTGGACAATGCATCATCGCGCGTTATTATCATTAGTGCTATTGATAAT